>JAABTF010000066.1 GCA_011389965.1 Halothiobacillus sp. | reverse complement strand
TCCGGTCCCGGCAGGTTGTCGGCTACAATACTGTAGTCGTCGAGTCACCAGGTCCCTATAAAGTTCATGCCGTCGAATGCCCCTCCCATCATCCAGGCCGTACATCCACTGGCAGAAACCCGGTTGTTCAAGATCGAGGGCCTGGACCTGCGTTTCTCCAATGGCGTCGAGGTGAGATTCGAGCGGCTCAAGGGTGGTGGCAACGGAGCGGTGATCGTCGCGGCGCTGACCGAGGAGGGGGCGTTCGTGATGATCCGCGAGTACGCTTGTGGTACCGAGCGTTATGAACTGGGTCTGCCCAAGGGCCGCATTGATGACGGTGAGTCGCCGATCGAGGCGGCCGGCCGGGAACTCATGGAGGAGGCCGGCTTTGCGGCGCGCCGCCTGACGCAGCTCAACGAGTTGACCATGGCGCCGACCTATTCCGGCCAGCGGACCCATCTGGTGCTGGCCGAATCGCTCTACCCGGCGAGGTTGCCGGGTGACGAGCCCGAGCCGCTCGAGGTCAGCTTTCTGCCGATGGCGGATTTGGATGATCTGGCTGCCTCGGGCGATTGTTCCGAGGCACGCTCATTGGCGGCCATGTTCTTGGTGCGCGGCCATCTGCAACGACGGGAAAGGGAAGAAACGCAGTGAACGGACAGGTCAATCGAGACAGACATGAGTCGACGGGGGCGGATCAGGCGTTGCTCGACGCGGTGCGGGCAATTGCCGAGGACGCGGGCGCGGCAATCATGGAGGTCTATGAGGAGGAATTTGCCGTCGAGCATAAGGCCGATGCCTCGCCCGTCACCGAGGCGGATCTGGCCGCCAACCGGCTGATTTCCGATCGATTGATGGACTTGGGGGCAGGTTGGCCGGTGCTGACCGAGGAGACTCGCGCGCCGAGTTGGAGTGAGCGCCGGGAGTGGCATCGCTATTGGCTGGTCGACCCGTTGGATGGCACGCGGGAGTTCGTCAAGCGCAATGGCGAGTTCTCCGTCAATATCGCCCTGATCGACAACAACTGCCCCGTGCTGGGCGTGGTGCTCGCTCCCGCCATTGGGCTGGAATACGCCGCCCTGCGCGGTGGAGGAGCGTGGCGCTACGACGACGGCCGCGCCGTGCCCATCAACGTGCGCCCGGTGGCAAGCCCACCCACCCTGGCACTGTCTCGATCGCACGCCAGCCGACGAGAACTGCAGTTGACAGAGAAGTTCCGGCGCGATGGCGTCGATCCCGAGATCGTGCGCTGCGGTTCGTCGTTGAAGACCTGCCTGGTGGCCGAGGGGCGCGCGGATCTCTACCCGCGCCTGGGGCCGACCTCCGAATGGGATACGGCGGCCTCGCAGTGCGTGCTCGAGGCCGCCGGCGGGTACCTGACCGATCTGCGGGGGCGGCCGCTGCGCTACAACACCAAGGAGTCGTTGCTCAATCCGATGTTCGTCGCGCACAATGGCATAACTCTGGACCTCGATCGGTTGCACGAGATCGCCATGCTCTGACCGGGTCAGCCGGTCGGCGCCCGCATCCAGCCGTCGCGTCCCTCGATCAGTTTCAGGCGGGTCTGGAAGGGGCGGGTTTCGCCCGCCTCGAACTCGCCAAAACGCAGCACCAATCCCAACCTGCCGAGCGCCTCGCGGCCGCTGCCGGCTTGGCGCATGTCGCGGGCCACCTCGGCCAGCCCGCGCGGGAAGCGCAGGGTTGCTTCCACGTCCACCAGCCAGACCTCCTCGCGTTCGGCCACATTGAGTTGGTCTATGCGCTCGACGACCACCACCTGAGCGCCCGGGTCCACCTGCTCTTGCAGAATCGCCTGCACCTCTGCCTTGCCCGGTCCCTGGCTGCAGGCACTCAGTGTCCACGCCACCAGCACCAGCAGCCCTGGCAGGAGGCGTGACCGCAGGCGCCTCATTCCGGCTTGCCGGCGCGGATGCCGGCCTTGAGGTTGTCCCAGTGGGCCCAGTTTTCCGCCGTGGGCGGCATCTGCAGATGAAAGCCCAGCTTTTCGATGTGGTTGCGCACGGTCGCCGCGTCGGTGCGTGCCAACGGTCGGTCGGAACTCAGGTCCAGCGCCATGACGAATTCTAGGGCACCGAAGCGCTCGAGCACGGTCGCGTCGAGTTCTTCCAGGTCCTGGCCTTCGCGCACGAACAAGTACATGTCGGGATTCTTGCGGCTCTTGTAGATATGGGCCTGCATGGCGGATTCGATCGGTTTGGATGGGGGGCGGATTGTCGCAGATTCCGGGCGAAGGGGGCAGGGTCGCGTGCCTGCCTGCCCATGCGGCGATCCGTGCGGACCTTCCTTAGCGATAGCCCGGGAAGCCACCCGGATAACGGCCGGAATAACCCGGCTCCTTAATCGGCTGGCCGTCGGCGGAATAGGGATCTCGGTCGGTTTTCGGGTGATCCGGTGGCCGCGGTCGGTCGTGGTGTGGCGGACGAGGCCGCTTGTTGCCGAACCACAGCGACAGGCCGTCCTGGTCGAGTTGCAGGCCCCCGTGACGAGGGTCGCGGTAGCGATCGTAGAGATAGGGGGAATAACGCGGCAGGTACCGCGAACGATTGTCCGCATCCCAGGGCGTGACCACCACGATGTCCGGGTTCGACAACCTCTTCTCGAGCGCCCGTCTCTCCGCCTCCTGCCGGGCCGCCTCGCGTTCGGCCTCGCGGCGCTCGTCGTATTCACGGGCCAGTCGCTCGATGCCTTCGCGTGCCGCCTCGCCGCCGGTGCCGGCCTCGGGAGCGGTGATCGTCTGCACCTCCATTTTGCCACTCGCGCAGGGCTGATCGGAGAAGACGATGCGCCCGTCCGAATAGATGCACTTGTAGACGGTTTCGGTTTCCTGCGCCCAAGCGAGCGGGGGTGCCCCGTTCGCGGTGACAAGCAGAATCAGTGCGGGCCAGACATGGCGAGCGTTCATTGTCGAGGCCTCCGTTGATCGAGCATCCCACTTTTATAGACCAGCGACTTGATCCCTGTCTCCCTGTCGATGCTGTGCCAAATGCCGCATCACTGTGGCATTTGCCAATGTTGCCGCCGCATCGGCAGACCAGGGTCTTTTAAAAACAACAACCTAACTCTGGCACGTCAATTGCAATTGGAGGTGATCGAAAAATAATACATAGACTCAAGGAGACTCGAAATGATCACCGGCGACATGACCGATCACCCCCCGGCGGCGCACCGGACGCGACTGGCCGTTGCCGTGGCGCTCGCGGGCACGGCCATTTCCCCGGCGGTGATTTCCCCGGCAATGGCCGCCGATGGGGCCAGTGAGGAAACCCGTGCCGGTTTGCCGGTCATTACGGTCACCTCTCCGGTTGGCGTCGAGCGGTCTTTGCTCTCTGGCACCCGATTGGACGACCGGACGTTGGCCACCGAAGGCGTGTCGACCAGCGACACGGCCTCGCTGCTCGACCACCTGCCCGGCGTCAGCCTCCAGGGGGCCGGGCAACTCTCCAGCCTGCCGATCATCCATGGCCTGGCCGACGAGCGTATCCGCACCCGTGTCGACGGCATGGACCTGATCGCCGCCTGCCCCAACCACATGAACCCGCCGCTGTCCTACCTCAGCCCGGCGCAGGTGGGCGAGGCCCGGGTCTGGGCGGGCATCACGCCGGTGAGCGTCGGCGGGGACTCCATTGGCGGCACCATCGAGGTCGACACCCTGCCGGCTACCTTCGCCGAGAGCGGCGAGGGTGTCATACACGAGGGCGAGATCGGCGCCTTCTACCGCAGCAACGGCAACGCCCGCGGTGGCGACGTGTCCGCGACCCTGGCCACCGAGGCCGTCAGTCTCACCTACAGCGGCGGCATATCCGAGGCGGACAACTACGACGCCGGTGGCGATTTCAAGACCTTCACCGAGACCGGTCGACCGGGGCATGAATTGCCGCTCGACGAAGTCGGCTCCACCGCCTACAAGACCCGCAATCATCTCCTCGGGTTGGCGGTGAAGAACGGTGACCACCTGGTCGAGGCCAAGTTCGGCTACCAGGACATGCCCTACCAGTTGTATCCCAACCAGCGCATGGACATGACCGAGAACACCCAGAAACGCGGCACGCTGCGTTACGCGGGCGAGTTCGACTGGGGCGAGCTGGAGGCGCGCGCCTGGCACGAGGTCGTCGATCACGAGATGGACTTCGGCGACGACAAGCAATTTTGGTACCCCACAGGCATCCCTTGCTCGCCCATTGCGGGCAAGCCCAGTGCGCCAGGCGACCCCGCCCCGTGCGCTGCCGGGATGCCCATGCTCACCGAGAGCGAGAACACCGGCGCGCGCCTGATGGCGAGCCTGAATCTCGCCAGTGGCGACACGCTGCGCCTGGGCACCGAGTACCAGCGTTATCGGCTGGACGACTACTGGCCGCCTTCTGGTGCGGGTATGTGGCCGGATACGTTCTGGAACATCCGCGACGGCCAGCGCGATCGCATGGCCGTCTTCGGCGAGTGGGAATCGCGGGTCGCCAAGGACTGGACCGTGCTCGCCGGCCTGCGCTACGAGCGCGTGATGAGTGATGCGGGTGACGCTGTGGGTTACAACGACACGCCGGGTCAGATGAATAAGCAGTACGAGGATGCACAGACCTTCAATGCCCGCGACCACGAGCGGACCGACAATAACGTTGATCTGACCGCGCTGGCGCGCTGGGAAATCGACGCGAGCCGCACGCTGGAATTCGGTCTGGCGCGCAAGGTCCGCTCGCCGGGTCTATACGAGCGCTATCCCTGGTCGACCTGGGCGATGGCCGCGGTCATGAACAACTTCGTCGGCGACGGTAACGGCTACGTGGGCAATCTCGACCTCGACCCGGAAGTGGCCTACACCGCGTCGGCCGCCTTTGACTGGCATGCCCCCAATGACGCCTGGGCCCTGCGGATTGCCCCATATGTCAGTTTTGTCGAGGACTACATCGACGCCCAGCGCCTGCCCAAATTCGCCGACGCCACCGAGCGGTTCGTGGTGCTCCAATACGTGAACCAGGATGCGCTGCTCTATGGCGTCGACATCGCCGGTCACATGCCGCTGGCCCAGACCGACTGGGGCCGCTTCGGCCTGGAAGGTGCCTTGGAGTACACCTACGGCGAGAACCGTGACACCAACGACGGCCTGTACAACATCATGCCGCTCAATGCCCGCGCCGCGCTGACGCACGCCTTCGGCGGCTGGAACAGCGCGGTGGAGGTGGAGGCCGTCGCCGCCAAGGACGATGTCTCCGATGCGCGCAATGAGCTCGAAACCGGTGGCTTCGCCCTGGTCAACCTGCGTGCGGGCTACCAGTGGGGCCGCGTGCGTGTCGATGTCGGCGTCGACAACCTGTTCGACCGGCTCTACGCCGATCCCACCGGTGGCGCCTATCTGGGCCAAGGAAAGACCATGACGATCGACCCCAGCAAAGGGCCGGCGCCCTGGGGGATTTCCGTCCCCGGTCCCGGACGCTCGCTGCACGCCGGTGTAACCGTCTCCTTCTAACAACGTCCCCCTCCAGGACTTGTCCTTCCCCGGTCGGTAACGGCCGGGGATTTTTTTGGTTCGCAATCAGCGCAATTCGGCGAGGGCCGCTTCCAGATCGGAAGAGCGT
>JAABTF010000065.1 GCA_011389965.1 Halothiobacillus sp. | reverse complement strand
CCAGCAAAGGGCCGGCGCCCTGGGGGATTTCCGTCCCCGGTCCCGGACGCTCGCTGCACGCCGGTGTAACCGTCTCCTTCTAACAACGTCCCCCTCCAGCTAACAACGTCCCCCTCCAGGACTTGTCCTTCCCCGGTCGGTAACGGCCGGGGATTTTTTTGGTTCGCAATCAGCGCAATTCGGCGAGGGCCGCTTCCACCTCTTTTGCCTTCGGTGCCCCCTTGCCGGCCAACTCCTGGGTGAAGACGGCCAGACGGTGACCTTCGAGCATGTCGAGCAGTGTCTCGCGTCTTTGCCAGTCCACCAGGTCCGGAGTACCTTTCATCAAGCGGTTTCTCACCTGCTCGGCCAGCGGAGCGAACTCAACGCGCAGCATGCGGTCGCGCTCCGGTTGACGCTCGGTCTTCTCCAGGCGTTTTTCCGCTCCTTCCAGGTAGCGGGGCAGGCCGGCAAGCCGGTCGTTCGAGGCCAGCCAGATCATGCCGGGGTGGACCAGCATGTCGATCTGATCGCCGATTTCCTTGGCCGCCTCGATCACCGACAGTGGCAGGCGTCCGCTCAACTGACGGCGCAGGCGATGCTGCTGTTCGAGGATACCCTTGACCTGCTGGGCCAGTGCCATCGCCAGGCGGGGCAGTTCGCCGTCGAGACGGGCGAGTCGCTGGCGGAACGTCTCGGGATCGCGGATGGGCGGCTCCTCGGCCACCGCCAGCTGCCAGGCGGCCCGGAATATCAATTCCTGGTCGAAGGTCCGATCGGCGCGACCCGGGCGTTGCATGCCCTCGGCAGGAATGGGCCGCGGCGACTTCAGCCGGCTGTAGTGCAGGCGGACCGTGTCCAGCGAGCGGTCACCGCGCAGGTCGGACTCGGCCTGCCGGACCATCTGGGCGCGGGCGAGCAGCATCAGTCGGACTACGCCGGCGTCATGGACCAGACGGGCCCGCTCGGGGTCATCGATCAACTCGATGGCCACGCAATCACCGCGATCCATGAGGGCAGGGTGGGCCTCCAATTCGGCCCCGGCGCTCTCGACGGTGAGCTTTTCCGGCAATGCGTCGAAGTCCCACTCGGTGGTCTGGTGATCCTCGAGGCGGTGCTTGCTGCGCTGGTTGAACGCCTCCTGCGCGCGCTGGGCCAGTCGTCCGCGCAGGGCATTGATGTCGCGATCGGCATCGACGGGCTCGCCATCCTCGTCGAA
>JAABTF010000064.1 GCA_011389965.1 Halothiobacillus sp. | reverse complement strand
GCCTCCGCACGTGCCGAGCGCGAGTCGATCGCGGAATACATCCGGCTGCTTTACGTCGGCCTGACGCGGGCGGAGTTCGCCTGCTACCTGGGGGCGGGGCCGGCAAAGGTGGGAAACGTCAAGGCGTTCAATCCCGGTAAGACGGCCTTCGGCCAGTTTCTCGGCTTCGAGCCGGACGAGAACTGTGAACGCGAAACCTACATGAGGTATCTGGCCCAATGGGGTGAAAGTCCGGCCGTGCGCATCGATACCGTGCCCGAGCCGCGCGACCCGGCCGTGCACCGTTTTATCGCCCCACCACTACCACCGCTCACCGAGGCCCGCAGTCCTCATTTCGGCGCCTTTCTGCCGTGGTCGATCGCTAGCTTTTCGGCGATCACCGCCTCGGTCGGCCATGGCACGCCACTGCCCGCCCCGGAAGCCGCCCGCGACGAGCTGCGAATGGAGACCGAGGCTCTGGAGCGACCCGCTGCCTTGCCGGAAACCGTCGAGCCGGTCACTCCGGTCGGCGTGCATGCCTTGCCGCGCGGTGCGGGTATCGGCAACCTGTTGCACGACATGATCGAGGCCATGGCCAATGCCGGTTTTGCCCGTTATGCCGGCCAGCCCGAGCGCGTGCGTCGTTTACTCGCCCAGAGCCATCACCCGGGTCTGCGTGACTTCGACGAGGACCAGCAAAAGCAGCTTGCGCGCCAGTTCGATGCGCTGCTGGCGACGCGCTGGCAATTGCCGGGCGCGAGTACGGACATGGCGCTGGCGGGGCTCTCCGTCGCGCAGGCGGAAATGGAGTTCTGGCTGACGCTCGATCGGACGGATACCGGACACATCGACCGACTGGTGCGCCGTTTCGTCGTCCCTAACCAACCCCGCCCGGAACTCGAGGCACGCACCCTCAACGGCATGCTCAAGGGTTTCATCGATCTGACCATCGCTCACGGCTGCCGTTACTACCTGCTCGACTGGAAATCCAACTGGTTGGGCCCGGACGAATCCGCCTATGCCCCCGAGGCGCTGGAGCACGCCATGCTCAGCTCGCGCTACGACCTGCAGTTCGTGCTCTATCTGGTCGCCCTGCACCGGCATCTACGCGACCGACTGCCGGATTACGACTACGACCGCCACGTCGGTGGTGCGGCCTATGTCTTCCTTCGCGGCATTCGGCCGGCCGATCACAGTCGAGCCGACAACCACGGGGTATATACCTGCCGGCCCGATCGCGAACTGATCGAGGCACTCGATGCCCTCTTCTCTGGACAACGGCAGGAGGTGGCATGAACCGGCATCCGGCCCTCGACGATCGCCAGGCCCTCGATACGCTTCTCGATGCCTGGGTTAATGCCGGATGGCTGCGCCCCATCGACCGCGCCGTCGCCGACTTCATTGCGGCGCATGAACCCGAAGGCGAGCCGCTGGCCGTACTCGCCGCAGTATTCGCCAGCCACCAGGCCGGCGGCGGACACGTCTGCCTGGATCTGGTCGAGGTTCTGGCCAAGCCCGATTTCACCCTGCGCATGCCGCCCGCCGAGCCGTTCGGCCCCCAGGCGAGCGAGGCCGATGTGCCCGCCCACTTGCTCGCCGGACTCGACCTAGATGCCTGGAAGGCCAGCCTGACGCGACATCCGGCGGTGCGAACCGCGATCTGGGATCAGGACACCGGGTTGGCCGACGGCCGCCCCCTGTTGTTGGTCGACGGTGAGCGACCGCAGTTGTACCTGCGCCGCTACTGGCAGGTCGAAGGGCGGGTGGCCGATGGATTGGCGAACCGTTGCGTGGATCTAATTGGCGTCCCCGACGAAACGGCGCTCCGTCGCGTCCTCGATGCCCTCTATCCCGGCGAGATCGGCAAGACGACTCCTGCGCAAACCGACTGGCAGAAGGTGGCCTGCGCCCTGGCCGCCTATCAGCCGTTCTCCATCATTACCGGCGGCCCCGGGACCGGCAAGACGACCACCGTGGTCCGCCTGCTCGCCGCGCTGATCTCGCTGCGCTCGGACATGCCTTCTGTACGTCCGCCGCGCATCGCCCTATGTGCCCCCACCGGCAAGGCCGCAGCACGGCTGGCCGAGTCCATCGGGGACAAGGTGCGCGAGATCGGCGAGATCGCCGCCGACCGCTTTGCCCGCGACCACTGGAGGGAGGTGGGCCGACATCTGCCCACCGAAGTGCAGACCATCCATCGCCTGATCGGCACACGGCCACTGGCCGAGCGGCCGCGATATCATCGCGACAACCCCCTGGACCTGGATGTCGTGGTGGTCGACGAGGCGTCGATGGTCGGTCTCGAGCTGATGGCCCAGCTGGTCGACGCCCTGCCAGCTGATTGCCGGTTGGTCGTCCTGGGCGACAAGGATCAACTGGCGTCGGTTGAGGCCGGCGCGGTACTGGGGGAACTCTGCCGCGATGCCGACAGCGGTGGCTATGCCGCCGAACTCCATGCCTTTCTGGAAGCGGCAACGGGTGAATCCGTTGACCTGCAGGGCCGGCATCAGTCACCCGATCCGGTCCATGCTCGCATCGCCATGCTCCGCTATTCGCATCGCTTCGGCCACGACAGCGCCATCGGACGACTTGCTCGCGCGGTCAACGCAGGCAATACCAAAGCCGCAAAAACCGAACTCGGTGCCCCCGAGACCAATCGCGGCGATGGAGATGCCGCTTGGTTGAGCGCCCCTGTCGGCGTTCCCCGGATGCAATCGACCCTGGCGGCAATGATGATCGAGGGCATGCGCCCCTGGCTCGAGCCGATCCGTTCTGGTGAGGGTTTCGATCCGGCCCGTGCCCAGGATGAACAACAACTCGCCGACATCTTCGCTGCCCATAACGGTTTTCAGGTCCTCAGCGCACTGCGTCGTGGCGCCCAAGGCGTACAGGGTCTCAATGCGCAAATCGAGTCTTGGCTGGGTGAGGCGGGCCTGGTCCCATCCGCACCGGGTGGGCGGGGCGGCTGGTATCCGGGGCGGCCTGTCATCATTACCCGCAATGATCCCCAGCTGGATCTCGCCAACGGCGACATGGGCCTGACCGTCCCCATGCGCCTGTCCAACGGCGAATCCGCCCTGCGCGTGGTTTTTCCGGCCACGTCGGTCGAACCGGGCGCCGCCCGTTTTCACTGGATAAGTCCTTCCCGGCTGGCCGAGGCCGAAACCGCTTACGCACTTACGGTGCACAAGTCACAGGGATCGGAGTTCACCCACGTCCTGCTGGTCATGCCCGAACGGCCCAACCCCATTCTGACCCGAGAATTGCTATACACCGCGATCACCCGCGCGCGCCGGCATTTCACCCTGGTCTCCCCGACCACGGGGCGACCGGATGATCGACGCCGGACCCACTCGGTACTGACGAGCGCCGTGGAAACCACCACTCGGCGCAGTGGCAACCTGCGACGGCGATTGAGCCGGCGTTTCCAGGCCGATGACGAATAGGCAGTAAACGGCTGATTCAAGACACTGTTTTAAGGCCACTGCTGTATGGCCCGCATCATCCCGGCACCAGCCGGGTCAACCCGGGCAGTCACTCACCGACCAGGCCCAGTCGAGCACCGCCCCCACCCGCTCACCAAGCAATCGGCGAGCCTCCTCGTAATCGACCCAACGCCATTCATGGTGTTCGGGCCGGCCCAGTTCCGGATTGCCCCCCAGTTGGACCTCCCGCTGCTCGGTACGGGCGACGTAGTAGCGGGCGATTTTCCTCGGACTGCCGTAGGGCGGGGTTTCGGTGTATTGCTTTCCCCAGGGGAATGCCAGGTCGGTAATACCGGTTTCCTCGCGAACTTCCCTACGCGCGGTTTCCAGCAGTGACTCGGTGCCCCCCGCCTCGCCCTTGGGAAAATCCCAGTAGCGATAGGCACGCAGGAGCAGGCAACGGCAATCACGGGGCGTGGTCCGCAGCACCACGACGCCGGCAGACCGAGCCGTCATGTGACAGGCGCCCCGGTCAGCGGCCTGCAATGTGCCGCCTGGCAAGACTGCCTTTCAGGGTGAGTTTGGAAAGCTCGGAACATGTGGAACCTCGTTCGTCTAAACGGGTCGATCGTGGTATACCCGTGACCATGGCACAAAGTCGATCAGCAAAGCGCCGGGTATACAGGCGATTGTTGTGGAGACGCGATACCATAGCGCCCTTGTAGCCCACGACTCGATCCCAATATCCAGAGCAAGGTTTTTCACCATGCGCTTGACCCAGGACGACCGCGGCCGTGCGTTCGTGATCCGCGGCTTTTCCGAGACTCACGTCGACGTCAACGACCAACGTTTGGAGCAGCCGTTCCTGCTCACACCGGAGCAACTCGAGACCGAGCCGGGTCTGTCCGACCTGCTCGATCTCGAGGACCACGGCGAGACGCTGCTGCTAAGGGACGAGCCCGAGGTGGTTCTCGTCGGCACCGGCGCAAGAACCCGCATGGGGCCGCCGGCGGTATCCGCCGCGTTGATGCGCCAAGGCGTGGGCATCGAGTACATGGACACCGCAGCTGCCCTGCGCACCTATACCGTGCTCGCCTCCGAACTGCGACGGGTCAGCCTGCTGGTGATCTTCTGACGCCGGCGACCCGCCTTTTTCTTTCTCGATCCGTTCTTACAAAGTACCCCTAAATGACTGAAACGCTTATCCCCGGCAAGGTCGCGCCCCTCGAGCAGACCATCGACCGCGTCCAGACCCGCCTGACCGAGCTCGGCTTCGACATCGAGGCCAGTGGCTGGCGTAACCCGCTGCCTCACTGCTGGTCGGTGCACATCAAGGACCGGGGCTGCCCGGCATTGTTCACCAACGGCAAGGGGGCCACCCGTGAGGCGGCCCTGGCGTCGGCATTGGGGGAATTCGTCGAACGGCTGGCATCGCAGTACTTCTTCGCCGATTTCCACTGGCACCACGAACTGGCCAGCCTCGACGGAGAAAGCCTGCACGATCCGGCCGAACGCTGGTTCAGCATTGATAGGCCGGGTGCACGCCCGGAGGGCCTGCTCGACGACCAGTTGTGGTCCTTCTACGGTGGGTCGGCCATCGAGACGGCGGAGCAGTGGTCCGACCTCAACAGCGGTGTCCCCGAAAAAATCTGCGCCCTGCCCTTCGTGCGCCAACGCGACCGGCAGACGCTCTACTTTCCGGTCAACGTGGTCGGCAACCTCTATGTTTCCAACGGCCTGTCGGCAGGCAACACGCTCGCCGAGACCCACACCCAGGGTCTGAGCGAAGTATTCGAGCGTTCGGTCAAGGAGCAGGTGATCACCGAGGCGATCGCACTGCCCGAGATCCCGGATGACGTGATGGCCCGCTTCCCGGCGAGCCAAGCCGCATTGGCGGCGCTCAACGGCGAGGGTTTTGCGGCGCGCGCCTTCGATGCCTCCCTGGGCGGGCGTTTCCCGGTGATCTGCGTGCTGCTCTACGACCCACAGAGTGGTGGCGTGTTTGCCTCTTTCGGCGCACATCCACGCTTCGACGTGGCACTGGAACGCACCCTGACCGAACTGGTGCAGGGTCGCGACCTCGACGACCTGCACGCCTTCCCGGCACCGACCACCGACATGGAACTGGCCGCCGATCCGGACAACATCGAGCTGCACTTCATCGACTCCTCCGGGATTCTGCCGTGGGCGATGCTCCGCGACGAACCCGACTATCCGTTCGCCCCCTGGGGCATGGACGTGCAGGACGTGGCCGGCAAGGGCCCCGATGAACGCAACCTCAAATACGAAAAGGCACTGGTCGCCAACCTGCACGACCTGGGCCACGACGTCTATATCGCCGACTTCACCCACCTGGGCCTGCCGGCCTGTCGGATCCTGGTACCGGGTGTTTCGGAGATCTACCCGGTCGAAGAACTGGTCGAGCGCAACAACAACCAGGCCTTGGGACTGCTGCCGTTCTTCCACCAACTCGAGCGGCTTGATCCCACTGAAAGCGCCACCTTCGCCGAGGCCATCAGCGATCTCGCCCTCGATCCGCTCATGCCCATCAGCGACGTGATCGGCTTGTGCGCAGGTCCCGACTCGATCTGGTCCGGGGCGCGGATCGGCGAGATCGAGTGCCTCGCCCGGCTGCACGCCGACGCGGTGGCGCCCCGGGATCCGGACGAGATCGGCATGGACCTCGACTGGCTGGCGAGCGTGCCGCCACTGCCCGCCGAGCGTCAATATCGCTACCGCGCCGCCCAGGTGCTTTGGCAACTGGAGCAGGAAACCGGGCTGCAGGCCGATGCCCTGCGCCAGTCGCTCCGGGCCTTGTTCCCGGCCGACCGCCTGGACGAGGCTCAGGCCCTCCTGGCGGGCGATTGGGGCTACCGTCCGTTTACCGCGCTGGAGCCCGGCTTTCGCAACGAGCCGCGGCACGCGGCACTGATCGATGCCTATCAGCGCGCCTACCGAGCCAAGTTGAGTTGAGGAAACGCACGTGACTGCAGTGGACGCACGCTCCTGCCAGGAGATTATCGATGCCACCAGCAAGGTCGTGGTCGGCCAACATGCAGCCATCCGCAAGGCATTGGCCTGCATCCTCGCCGGCGGGCACCTGTTGATCGAGGACCTCCCCGGCCTGGGCAAGACCACGCTGGCCCATACGCTGGCCAACGTGTTGGGATTGAGCTTCAAGCGCCTGCAATTCACGGCCGACATGCTGCCCGCCGACGTCGTCGGTAGCTCGATCTACAATCCGGGCCCGGTCGGCGGTCAGACCAGCGCGGAGTCGTCCGCCGCATTCCGTTTCATTCCCGGGCCCGTCTTTACCCAGATGCTGCTCGCCGACGAGATCAACCGCGCCCCGCCCAAGGTTCAGAGTGCCCTACTCGAGGCCATGGAGGAGCGTCAGGTCAGCATCGACGGCAAGCGTTATCCCCTGCCGGGTGTGTTTTTCGTCATCGCCACCCAGAACCCCCTGGAGCAAGCGGGCACCTATCCCCTACCCGAATCGCAGCTCGACCGGTTCGCCATGGTGATCCGGCTGGGGTATCCGGATGCGCAGACCGAGCGTCGCATGCTGCTCGACGGCGGTGGGCGATCCCATCTGGGTGAAATCAAGTCCGTGGTCGAACCCACGGGATTGATGCAGTTGCAGGATCAAGA
>JAABTF010000005.1 GCA_011389965.1 Halothiobacillus sp. | reverse complement strand
GCGGCAGCGGACTGGTATCGCACGCCGGTCGGTCGGCTGGTGGCCGCCGAGCTGATCGAGGCGCTGGGGGCACGGGTACAAACCGCCTTTGGCTATCACGCCCTGGTATTGGGGGAGAGCGGCGCCGAGTTGCATCGGCGTTTCGACTGGGGGAAACGGCTGCGTGTCGGCCATGTCGCCCAGGCAGGGCCGCCCGGTGGCGATCGAGGCAATGGCGTGCTGCCGGTGGACCTTGATGCCCTGCCCATCGAGAGCGAGGCGGCGGACCTGGTGATTGCCCTGCACGTGCTCGAGGACCGGCGTAATCCGCACGAAATCCTGCGGGAGATCGACCGCAGCCTGCGCCCCGAGGGACGGTTGATACTGGTGGGGGTCAATCCGACCAGCCTGCTGCATCTGCGCTCCCGATTCTGGCCGGGCTGTCACGCCCCGCTGGCAGTGGGGCATCATCACCCTGCCTGGCGCGTGGTGGATTGGCTGCGCGTGCTGGGCTATCAGATCGAGGCGATCGAGCCGTTCGGCGGATTGGGGCCCTGGTGCCGCGCCAGCGCCTATCAGCGGGGTGCTCGCTTGCGGCGTTGGAGTGCGGAATGGGCCTGGTTTCTCAACGGGTTTTACCTGATCGACGCCACTCGCCGGGTGGCGCGGCCCAGCCGTCCCGCCCCCGCCTTTCGCCTGTCTTCCCTGATCGGTAGCCCCGTGCGTGGCGAGGTGGCGGGCCGGCGCTCCCATCCGGCCCGCCCCGCATCCTCCTCGCCTCCTTTTGTCCAACGAACCCGAGCCAAGCCTTAATGCCCGATGACATCCCCAAACGCAAGCTAGTGCACGCATGGACCGACGGCGGGTGTCGCGGCAATCCCGGGCCGGGTGGCTGGGGTGCCGTGCTGCGCTTTGGTGAGCACGAGCGCGACCTCTATGGACACGAGGCCGAGACCACCAACAACCGCATGGAGCTCACCGCCGCCATCGCTGCCCTCGAGACGCTCAAGGAGCCCTGTGAGGTGCACCTGACCACCGATTCGCAGTATGTCCGCCAGGGCATTACCGAGTGGATACACAATTGGCGGCGCCGCAACTGGCGCACCGCGGCCGGCAAGCCGGTCAAGAACGCCGATCTCTGGAAACGCCTCGAACAAGCCGCCGGCCGGCATGATGTGCACTGGCACTGGACGCGTGGCCATGTCGGTCATCCCGAGAACGAGCGCGCGGACGAGTTGGCCAACCGGGCAATGGACGAGGCTTGAGCGGCAAGGGGCAATCAGGGCTGCCCCTTGGCCGCGATTGCCTAAACTCCCGTAACCATGGTCGCCCCGCCCGGATACGGGGCGAGGGCTGATTCGCCAAATCGAATGTTCCAGAACCAGCGTGTTCCCGGGAGATACCATGACGGACAGAGCTACCTCGTCTGAATGTAAGCGTCCGACCAGCACCGCATTCCCTCGGCGCTAATCCTTCCGCATGATCCTTGCCCACCTCCAACGGTGGGCACAAGAGGTGTCCACCAATCGATAAGTGGGCACCTGTATGCAGCACCAAGTCCAACCGGCCGGCGGTCGCCGCCACCACTACAGCCGAGCGTTCAAACGCCAGATCGTCGAGGAAACCCTCGTCGGCGACCGTTCCGTCTCCCAGATTGCCCGGGATCACGATGTGAATGCCAACCTGATCTTCCGTTGGCGCCGGACTTACCACTGGGCTGCCGGCTTCGCTCGCATGGCTGCGAATCGATCCGGGACATCACCGAGCCACACGACCATGTGCCGCGTGACGTTCCTGAGAGGAACGGCCACACAAAGCGCCTCGTTGGGCGAGGGGCCCACACTCCGACGTCCACGCAAAGCAATGACGGCACTCTCATGCCGACATTCAGTCCTGCCGGTCGCTCCAGCGCCGGCGCACCCACTTCTCGAGCTCGAGCAGGGCAAACAGCACCACGCCGATGCCGATGATCTCCACGCCATGGATAAAGTCGACTGGCCGCGTGTCGAACAAGCGCTCCATGAACGGGGCGTAGGTGAACAACAATTGCAGACTGGCCACCACGGCCACGGCGATCAGCACGGCTGGCGTGCCCTTGAGCTGCGAGAGCCCGAGCGAGCTGCTGTCCAAGTAGCGAATACTGAACAGGTAGAACACCTCCATCACCACCAGGGTGTTGACCGCATAGGTGCGCGCTTCCTCGAGCGTCGAGCCGTGGAACTGGCTCCAGGCGAAGATGCCGAACACCCCGCTGACGAACAGCAGCGAGACGAACCCGATACGCCAGATCAGAAAACCCGACAGCATGGGCTCGTCTCGCCGACGTGGGGGACGCTGCATCACGTTGGGTGCCGACGGCTCGAAGGCCAACGCCATGGCCAGACCGACGGAGCTGACCATGTTCACCCACAGGATCTGCAAGGGAGTGATCGGCAGGGTCAGCCCGACCATCACGGCGATCAGGATCGCCAGCGATTCGCCGCCGTTGACGGGCAGCAGGAACAGGATGGCCTTCTTGAGGTTGTCATAGACCGTGCGCCCTTCCCGGACCGCGCGCACAACCGAAGCGAAATTGTCGTCGGCAAGCACCATCTCGGCGGCCTCCCGGGCCACCTCGGTGCCGCCACGCCCCATGGCCACGCCCACGTCAGCGCGCTTGAGGGCCGGTGCATCGTTCACGCCGTCTCCAGTCATCGCCACGACCTGCCCCTGCCCCTGCAACGCCGTCACCAGCCGAAGCTTGTGCTCGGGCGTGGTTCGGGCGAACACGTCGATCAACATCACCTTGCGGGCCAATTCCTCGTCGTCGAGTTGGTCGATCTCGTGTCCGATGATCACCTCGTCGACATTCTCCAGCTTGAGCTGGCGCGCGATACCCCCTGCCGTCAGGGCGTGGTCACCGGTAATCATCTTGACCCGGATGCCGGCCGTGCGGCAGTCATGCACGGCCTCTATCGCTTCCCTGCGCGGCGGATCCATCAGGCCGAGAAGCCCCAGGAAGACCATGTCATCGTCGAGATCGTCGTAGCTCAACTCGCGGTGGTCGACGGGGACCTCCCGCACGGCGATGCCGAGCACCCGCTGCCCTTGTGCGGCGATGGCCTCGATCTCGTCTTCCCAGTACGGGCGATCGAGCGGCTCGGACCCGCCGCCCCCAACCCGCTGCTTGCCGCAGAGATCAAGAATGCGCTCGGGGGCACCCTTGACGAAGACGTAGCCCTGTCCCTCGTGGTCATGGTGCAGCGTGGCCATCAGCCGGTGCTCGGTCTCGAAGGGAATGACGTCGGTGCGCGGCAAACGCTCGTCCTCCTCGTCGAGGTCCAGTCCCGCCTTCATCGCACCGACGAGCAACGCCCCCTCCATGGGATCGCCGTCGACCTGCCACTGGTCGCCTTGGCGCTGCAGGCTCGCATCATTGCAACGCGCGGCGGCTCGAACGGCCTCTTTCAACGCCGGGTAGGCCTCCGGGTCGACCTCGCCGCCGTCGGCGGAAAAACCGCCATGCGGGTCATACCCCGCTCCGCTCGCGGTGAACACCTCCGCCGCCGTGACCACGCTGCGCAGGGTCATCTCGTTGCGGGTGAGCGTGCCGGTCTTGTCCGAACAGATGATGGACACTGACCCGAGCGTCTCCACCGCCGGCAGGTGGCGGATGATGGCCTTGCGGCCCGCCATGCGCTGGACGCCGATGGCCAGTGTGACTGTCAGGATGGCCGGCAGACCCTCCGGAATCGCGGCCACGGCCAGCCCGACCACCGTCATGAACATCTCGGTGGCCTCGCGCCCCTGCCCCCAGAAGCCGTAGGCGAACACGGCCGCTGCGATGCCGACGATCACGATAGCCAATAGCCGGGCGAAGCGGTCCATCTGCGCGAGCAGTGGGGTCGTCATGGTTTCCACGTCCGAGAGCATGCCGCTGATGCGGCCAATCTCGGTATCGGCACCGGTCGCCACCACCACGCCGACGCCCTGCCCACCGGCCACCAGCGTGCCGGAATACGCCATCCCGGAGCGATTGCCCAGGTCGGCATCCGCGGCGACCGCCTCGACTGTCTTTTCCACCGCCACCGATTCTCCGGTCAGCACGGCTTCCTGGACACGCAGGTTGCGCGCACGGAGCAGACGCAGGTCGGCCGGCACCTTGTCGCCGGGCTCGATCAGCACCACGTCACCGGGAATCAGTTCCTCGGCTGGCAGGGTGCGCCGCTTGCCGTCCCGGGTAACCGACGCCCTCGGGGAGAGCATGTGCCGAATGGCCTCCAGCGCCTGCTCGGCCTTGCCTTCCTGGACAAAACCGATCACGGCATTGACCACCACCACGCCCAGGATGACCCAGGTGTCGATCCAGTGCCCGAGCAGGGCCGTGACCACCGCCGCGCCGATCAGCACCTGGATCAGCAGGTTGTTGAACTGCGCGGCAAGGCGCGCCAACGGGCCGCGTCGTTTCCCAGCCGGCAAGCGGTTGGCACCGTGCGTCTCCAGCCGCCGATCCGCCTCGGCCTGACTCAGCCCGCCTTCGCTACTCTCGACCTTCGCCAGTACTTCCTCGCTACCCAGACTGTGCCACTCGGTAGACTGATCGGATGATCCCGCCATGTCTGCTCCCCCTTGGAAACCATGAACGAATAGTAATATGAGCCTGCGCGTCTGGGCATCAAACCAGGCGGCAGCGCAGGGCAGCATCACCCTTCGATATTGTGACCGAAAACGCGATGAAGTGCGTTCCAGGGCAACGGCGTGGCTGAGCGCTACATCCGCACGCTCAAGGAGCAACTGCTATGGGTGCATTACTTCGATACCGTCGAGGAAATCCGGCACGCCCTGCCGGATTTCCAGCAGCCCTACAACAGCGAGTGGCTGCTAGAGCGGCATCGGCACCGCACGCCGAGCGCGGTGCGGCGAGAGACCAACAGTCAGCCGCTGTCGGATGCGGCTTAAATTAGTGCAATGAGTGTCCGAGAATTCGGGGGGCTTTACAAACCCCACCAATTCCGCCAACGGAACACCGATTAGCGCTCGTCAATGCGTGTTGATAAGACGCTTACGTTTTTCTGGTCCTCAAGCCGAAGCTCTTGCCGCCGCCGAAGCGCGCGGCATAGGCGGTACTGACGGACATGGCGGCCACTAGCGCGGTGAGAAGCAGGGCGATCATTGTGCGAGCTAGGTTGGGACGGACCGTGATCGCGACTCCATTGATAACGGAATGATAAACGGGACGGGAGCGGGCGGACGCCATGGTGTGCGCTCATTGGCAACGTGGGGAAGTAGCATGCCCCAAATGCATATGAAGCTCCGATACCAGCAGACTATTTGGTTGGCAGCGCTCGTCGGGTCAAAGGGATTCTAGTTGCGCAATCGCGTAGGTGATCGTCAGCCAGGCCAGCACCAGCAGGGGCAGGTAGCGGGCCACTAGGTAAATCCGCCATTCCCACCACCGTGTTTCGGTGCCCAGTACCGTGCGGATACGGTGGGGAGGGATGAACCAGCTGATCAGAGCGGCACCGACCAGGCCGGAGACGATGATCACGTTGCCGCCGGCGATGCGGTCGACCACGTCCAGGATTGGTTCGCCCGCGATATTGAGGTTTAGCGGCGTGAAGCTTAGTGCCGAGAAGGTGCCCAGGACGATCATGACCGTGCTGACCAGGCCCACTGCCTGTCCATTGCTAAGGCGCAGTTCCTCGGCCACGGCGGCCGTCATCACCTTCATTCCGGCGAGACTTGAGCTGAAGGCGGCGGCAAAGAACAGGGCGAAGAACACCAGGGCGACCCAGTAGCCTCCATTCATCGACTCGAAGGCTCGCGGCATGGTCTCGAACGCGAGCTGGCTACCTGCTGTGGGCTCGAGCCCAAAGCTAAAGACGAACGGGAAGATCATCCACCCGGCAAGCAAGGCAATGCTGGTCTCCGTTCCGGCGACGATCAGGCAGGCGCGGGGGACATGGGTGCGTTTCGGAATGAAGCTACCGTAGGTCACCAGGTAACCCTGACCGATCGCCAGCGTGTAGAAGGCCTGACCAAAGGCGAATGCCCAGAGGGTGCCGTCGGTCAGTCGGCCCCAATCGACCTGGAAGAAAAACGCGATCGTGTCTGACCATCCCGGTGTCCGGCTGGCGACGACCACCAGCCCGATGATCACCAGCAGGAGAACAGGCATCAGAATCTTCGAGAGTGTCTCGATGGCCCTGATGTCCCGGGCCAGCACCACCGCGGCGGCGAGCGTGACGATCAGGAAATACCAGAAGGAGTTGTAGCCGGCGGTGTATTCGTCGAAACCGCGCAGATTGTTGAACAGCGCATCCACGGTGTAACCCAGCGTCCAGCCGGTGATCACCAGGTAGTAGCTCGTGATCGCCGTGGTGATCAGGACCACGAACCAGCCGTAGCCGGTGCCGAAGCGGCTGACTTGGCGGTAGGTATGGACCGTGCTGCCCTGGGCCAATCGGCCCGCGGAGACCTCGAGCATCATCAGCGGGAGCACTACCACCACCAGTGCAAGCAGGTAGGCGATGATGAAGGCGCCACCCCCATTTTCCCCCACCATATAGGGGAACCGCCACAGGTTGCCCAGCCCAACCGCGGCGGCCGCCATGGAAAAGACGAAGGCCGGCTCAGAACTCCACTGCTTGCGCGACTCGCGGACAAACTTGTGGCTGCGGGGTTGGATATCCTTCTGTGTCATGCCGGGGACGGGTCACTGAATGTGGTTGCGAGCATAGATGATTTGGTGCGGCCTTATCGCGCAGGGTGTTGTCCTCCGGCTGGGCACTCAGGTTTTTGTCCTTTCTGCGGCGTAGGCATGTCCTGATTGGCTGCTTGCCGTCTGGCGATTGAACGCTCGGCTGAAAGTGGCGACGGCCGCTCGGTTCGACTGGGTGCATACAGGTGCCTACCGTTGGAGGTGAGCAGTGAGCAAGGGTCATGCGAAAGGATTAGCTCGGGGGGCGGGGCAATGCGGTGCTGACCGGACGCTTACGTCTGAATGGCATGCCGAGTCCCCTGATGCGGTGCTCGAACGGCTCGATGCGCACCCCACGGGGTTGTCCCCCGAGCAGATAGGGGCCCGACAGGCCGAGTATGGACCCAACCGCTTGCCCGAGGCCCCGCGTCCCAGCCCTTGGCGCCGCCTGCTGCGCCAATTCCACAATATCCTGATCTACGTGCTGCTGGCCTCGGCCATGGTCACGGCGTTGCTGGCGCATTGGTTGGACACGGTCGTCATCCTGGCGGTGGTGATAGCCAATGCCGTGATCGGTTTCATACAGGAAGGCAAGGCCGAGGAGGCGATGGCTTCTCTCCGTCGCCTTCTTGCCCTCAAGGCGGCGGTTATCCGCGACGATCAGCGCCAGACCGTGGCAGGGGCGGAACTGGTGCCCGGGGATGTCGTCCTGCTTGAGTCGGGTGATCGGGTCCCGGCCGACCTGCGTTTGCTGGAAGTGCATGACCTGCACGTACAGGAAGCCATTCTCACCGGCGAATCGGAAGCGGTAAAAAGCAGGTCGACCCGGTCGGTACCGAGGCCTCGCTCGGAGACCGTCGCTCCATGGCCTTCAGCGGCACGCTCGTCACGCGGGGCAGTGCCAAGGGGGTGGTGATCGGCATCGGTGAGTCCACCGAAGTCGGTCGCATCTCCGGCATGCTCGAGCATGTCGAGGAGTTGACCACACCTCTGTTGCAGCAAATGGACCGATTCGGCCGTTGGCTCACCGGAGTGATCCTGCTGGTGGCCGGCCTGATCTTGCTCCTGGGCAGCTGGTGGCAGCACATGCCTTTCAACGAGCTGTTTATCGCCGTGGTCGGCTTTTCGGTGGCGGCCATTCCCGAGGGCTTGCCGGCCGTGTTGACCATCACCCTGGCGGTGGGTGTGCAGGCGATGGCTCGGCGTCAAGCCATCATCCGGCGCCTGCCGGCAATCGAGGCGATCGGCTCGGTATCGGTGATATGTACCGACAAGACCGGCACCCTGACACGCAACGAAATGGCGGTCACGTCCGTGGTGGTAGCCGGCGAGACTTACGAGGTGAAGGGCAGGGGCTATTCCCCTGTCGGCCAGGTCTTCCATGACGGCGCGCCGCTGGACTCATCCGGTGACAACATGCCCTCCCCGCTGGCCGAGGCGGCGCGCACGGCCCTGCTCTGCAACGACTCTCAGTTGCGAAAAAAGGAGGGGGACTGGCAGGTGGAGGGCGATCCCATGGAGGGCGCGTTGATCGCCTTCGCGGGCCGCGTGGGGCTGGACCTGGAGGGGGAGCGCGCTCACTGGAGCCGCAGTGACGCCATTCCCTTCGATTCGGGGCATCGGTTCATGGCCACTCTGAATCATGATCATGAGGAACATGCCCGCATTTTCGTCAAGGGCGCACCGGAACAGGTCCTGGGCATGTGTGACCGCGAGCGGGGCGAGGGTGACCGGACGCTGTCCCTGGATGCCGACTACTGGTGGGAACAGGCCGAGGAGATGACCTCCCACGGCCAGCGAGTGCTTGCCCTGGCCGAGCGCCCCGTGGAGGCAAGCCACGTGGTGCTGGAGCATCACGATGTCGAGGACGGCCTGATCTTCCAGGGCCTGGTGGGATTGTCCGACCCCCCACGCAGGGAAGCGATCGATGCGGTGGCCGAATGTCGCCGTGCCGGTATTCGCGTAAAGATGATCACCGGCGATCACGCCGGCACCGCCAAGGCGATCGCCGCCCAGGTCGGTTTGGAGAACTCTGCCGACGTGATCACCGGGGCGGAGTTGGAAAAGTTATCGGATGAAGAGCTGAAACGCGCGGTGCTCAGCACGGATATCTTTGCCCGCAGCAGCCCAGAACACAAGCTGCATCTGGTGGAGGCCCTGCAAAGCCAGGGGCATAGTGTCGCGATGACTGGCGATGGCGTGAACGACACGCCGGCCCTCAAACGGGCCGACGCCGGTATTGCCATGGGACAGAAAGGGAGCGAGGCGGCCAAGGAGGTCTCCGACCTGGTGCTGGCGGACGATAACTTTGCCTCCATCGTTGCCGCGGTCCGCGAGGGGCGGACGGTCTACGACAACATCAAGAAGGTGATCAGCTGGACGTTGCCCACCAATGCGGGGGAGGCATTGACGATTATCGTCGCGCTCCTGGCAGGCATGACCCTCCCCGTGACGCCCATCCAGATTCTCTGGATCAACCTGGTCACCGCCACGAGCCTGGGCCTGGCGCTGGCTTTCGAGCCGACCGAGAAGACGGCCATGCAGCGCCCGCCACGGTCGCGTGATGACCCCCTTCTCAGCCATGGCTGGCTGCTCTACATTGCCGTGGTCGGCCTGCTTTTCGTGGTTGCCGTCTTTGGCGTGTACTGGTTTGCCATCGAGCGAGGGCATTCGGTGGAATCGGCGCGCACCATGGCGATGAATACCCTGGTCGTCCTCGAGATATTCCAGTTGTTCTTCATCCGAAACATCCAAGGTAGTTCGCTGGACTGGGCGGCGCTCAAAGCCACGCGACCGGTCTGGCTGGCGGTCGGCGGGGTGGTGGTCGCGCAGTTGGCGATGACCTATCTGCCGTTCATGCAGGTCATTTTTGCCACCGAGCCATTATCGCTGGGCGACGGCGGGCTCATACTGGCCATCGGGCTGCTCTCCTACGCCGTGCTGGAAGTCTACAAGCTGGCTTGGAATCGCCTCGCCGCTCGATAGTCGTTATTGGTGGGCGTGCGGGCAAGGCCGATAAATACCGCGAGGTTGCACAATGATGGATGAGTCATGAAGGAATGGATGGAGCGTCACGCCGTCTGGTTGGGGATTGGCCTGGTGGCCGTCCTGCTGGTGGGCTGGTTGGCGACCGGTGAATCGCCCCAACCGGCAAGCAAGGCGGTCGAGCGTCAAGAGGCCGTGCGGGTCGGTCTGACCAACAGCCGGGCCGAGCCGATCAAGCGCGTGGTGACATTGCAGGGACACGCCGAGCCCGAGCAGATTGTCCGGGTAAGGGCCAAGACCGGTGGGGATGTGATCGAGACCCCGGTGAAGGAAGGCGCCATCGTGGCCGCGGGGGACCTGATCGCCCGCCTGGACATGACCGATCGCCAGGCGCGGTTGAGCGAGGCGCGTGCCGCCGAGCGGGAGGCCCGAGGGGATTTCGAGGCGGCCGACAGGCTGGCCGATCAGGGCTTCCAGGCCCGCCTGCAGGTCGAGAGGGCCCGTGCCGCTCTGGAAGCGGCCCGGGCGCGCGTGGCGGCCATTGAGCTCGAAATAGAGCACACCCGGGTGGTCACTCCCATCGGCGGCGTGCTCAATCGGCAGATCGCCCGGCGTGGCGATTTTGTGGCCGAAGGCGACCCGATTGCCGAGGTCGTTGAGAACGATCCGTTGCGGGCGGTCGTCCAGATTCCCCAGCACCGCGTGACCGAAATCACCGAAGGCCAGACTGCCCGCGTGACCTTTTTCGATGACATGGTGCGCGAGGGGGTGGTCCGCTATGTCTCGGCCCTGGCCGATGAACGAACGCGCACCTTTCTCGCCCGGGTGCGCGTGGACAACCCCGATCGTGACCTGCCCGCCGGGACCAGCGTGACCGTGGCGATTCCGGTCGAACAGGTGCGTGCCCATGGCGTGACGCCCGCCCTGATTTCGCAGGACGGGGACGGCCAACTGGGTGTCAAGGTGGCCGAGAAAGACGATGGCGAATGGCGTGCCCGCTTCATTCCCGTCAAGCCGGTGCGGGCCGATGCCCGCCAGGTGTGGGTCACCGGGCTGCCCGACGAAGTCCACCTGATTACCCTGGGGCAGGGGTTCGTCCGCGACGGTGATCGACTCGATGTCGGCGGGACGAAGGGTGCGGCTGGCGAGGGGGAGAGCGGTACGTGAACGGTCTGCTCGCCCTCCTGTTCGGCCGCAGCCGCAGCGTGCTCGTGCTGCTCCTGGGACTGCTGGCGGCGGGCGGGATGTCCTACGCCATGATCGCCAAGGAGGCGGCGCCGGACGTCGACGTGCCGATTTACTTCATCACGGTGTCCTATCCGGGGATTTCTCCGGACGACAGCGAGCGACTCCTGGTCCGTCCCCTGGAACGCGAGCTGGCGGGGATCGAGGGACTCGACGAGCTGCACGCCAGCGCTGGCCAAGGGTTCGCCCTGATCCGGCTGGATTTCGACCCCGGCTACGACAACCGCCGCGCGCTGGCTGACGTTCGCGAGGAGGTCGACCTGGCCAAGCCCGAGCTGCCGGCCGGGGCGGAGGAGCCCACCGTCACCGAGGTCGACCTGTCGATGTTCCCGGTGCTGACGGCCACGTTGTCGGGCTCGGTGCCCGAGCGCACCCTAGTGCAGATCGCCCGCGACCTGCGCGATCGAATCGAGGCGTTGCCCGGTGTCCTCGAGGTCGAGATCGGCGGGGATCGCGAGGATTTACTCGAGGTGCTGGTCGACCCGCAGACACTCGAGACCTATCGACTTCCCTACAACGAACTGGTCGAGGCGATCGGGCGAAACAACCGCTTGGTCGCCGCCGGCGAACTGGATTCGGGGGGCGGTCGCCTCTCGATCAAGGTCCCGGGCGTGATCGAGTCGGTCGAGGATGTGCTCGAACTGCCGGTGATCGCTCGCGCGGGCACGGTGGTGACCTTCCAGGAAGTGGGCGAGGCGCGACGGACCTTCAAGGACCCGGAGGGCTTTGTCCGCATTGATGGCGAACCGGCCGTGTCGCTGGAGATCCGCAAGCGCGGCGGGGCCAATATTCTCGATACGGTGGCCGAGGCGCGCGAGGTAATTGAAACGACTCGGGCCGATTGGCCGGGCGGTATCGAGGTGCGCTACCTGCAGGACAGTGCCGAGGATATCCGTGATCTGCTCGGTGATCTGGAGAACAACGTGCTGACCGCCGTTCTCCTGGTCATGCTCACCATCGTCGTCGCGTTGGGCGGGCGCTCGTCCTGGCTGGTGGGACTGGCGATTCCCGGTGCTTTCTTGAGCGGGGTGCTGGTGCTGCACCTGATGGGCTTTACCCTCAACATCGTGGTGCTGTTCGCCTTGATCCTGGTGGTGGGCATGCTGGTCGACGGGGCCATCGTGGTGGTCGAGCAGGCCGATCGCTATCTGGCCGAGGACAAGGGACAGACGGCGTATCTGGCAGCGGCACAGCGTATGGCCTGGCCGATCATCGCCTCCGTGGCCACCACCCTGGCGGTCTTTTTCCCCTTGCTGTTCTGGCCGGGCCTGGTGGGGGAGTTCATGTTCTACCTGCCGGCGACAGTGATCGTCACCCTGCTGATGTCCCTGCTCATGGCCCTCCTGTTCATCCCGGTCCTTGCCGCGACTCTCTCCCGGCAGCAGGTGGTCAGCCGCCCCGAACAGGTCCGGCGCATCCGCGCCGCGGAGGCCGGGCGTTTCGACGAGCTTGACGGCGGCACGGCACGCTACGTCCACATGCTGCGCTGGACCGTCGCCCACCCCGGGCAGACGTTCGCGGCGGTGTTTCTGCTGACGGCGGGGCTGTACGTCGCCTACGGCGAATTGGGGAAGGGCGTGGATTTCTTCCCCGAGGTCGAGCCGCGCTTTGCCCAGATTCAGGTGCAGGCCCGCGGGGATCTCTCGGTCTGGGAGGCCGACGAGCTGGTCCGCCGGGTCGAAATCCGACTGTACGACCATCCGGCGTTCGAAACCGTCTATGCGCGCAGCATCGGGTCGCAGCAGGACCGGCTGGCCCAGGACTATGCCGAGGACGTGATTGGCGTTATCCAGCTCGACCTGGTCGATTGGCAGCGGCGCCCGCCCGCCGCCGAGATCCTCGAGCAACTGAGGGCGGATCTGACCGACGTGGCCGGCGTGCGCCTGCAGTTTCTGACCGAGTCGGGCGGTCCTAGCGAGGGCAAGCCAATCGTCCTGCAACTCGCGGCGGACGACAAGGCCGACGATGTCGGTCCCCTGGTCGAGGCCGTAGAGCATCTGCGCCGCGGCATGGCAGTGGTGGGTGGTTTCGTCGATGTCGAGGATGACCGTCCCCTGCCGGGCATCGAGATGCGCCTGGAGGTCGATCATCGCGAGGCGGCGCGCTTCGGTGCTGACGTCAGCCTGTTGGGCAGCGCGGTGCAGATGCTCACGCGTGGACTGGCACTGGGCGGTTATCGCCCGGCGGATGCCGACGAGGAAGTGGATATCCGGGTGCGTTTTCCCTTCGATGAACGCAACCTGGCTCAGTTGGTCAACCTGCGGGTGCCCACGGAGGCGGGCCTGGTGCCCGCCCGCAATTTCGTCGAGTTCGTTCCCGCTCCCAAGACCGGGATCATCAATCGTGTTGACGGGGCGCGCACCCTGACCGTGGAGGCGGACGTTGCCGCCGGCCGGCTTGTCGACGAACGGGTGGGCGCGCTGGAGGCCTGGCTGGCGGAGCACCCGCTCCCCGGGGGGGTGGAGTTGGCCTTCCGCGGGCAGCAAGAGGACCAAGCCGAGGCGGGGCGCTTTCTGGCTGGCGCCTTCGCACTGGCGATCGCCTTGATGCTGCTAATCCTGGTGACCCAGTTCAACAGCTTCGGCCAAGCGGTCCTGGTACTCACCGCGATCGTGTTTTCCACCGGCGGGGTGCTGCTCGGGCTGATCTTGCGCGGCGAGGCGTTTTCGGTGGTGATGAGCGGCATCGGCGTGATCGCCCTGGCCGGCGTGGTGGTCAACAACAACATCGTGCTGATCGACACCTTTAACCAGTTGCGGCGTGACGGCATCGAAACCGTCGATGCCGCCCTGCGTACCGGCGCCCAGCGCCTGCGTCCCGTCCTGCTGACCACCGTGACCACGGTTCTGGGGCTCGCGCCGATGGTCTTTGGTCTGACCATCGACATGATGGGGCGGGAATTCTCCATCGGCGCACCCTCCACCCAGTACTGGGTGCAACTGGCCACCGCGATTGCCGGCGGGCTGCTGGTGGCCACCCCGCTGACGCTGCTGTTCACGCCGTCGATGCTGGCATGGTGGGATCGGCGCAGTTAGCCGCCAAGAGATACGTCTTCGGAGACACCTCTTCGGTAAGCGTCCGACCAGCACCGCATTCCCACGGAGCTAATCCTTCCGCATGATCCTTGCCTACCTCCAACGGTGGGCACGATAGGTGTCCACCTAACGATAAGTGGACACCTATATGCATCACACGGAATCAGCCATCAGGCGCCGTCGGCGCTATAGCCCGGCGTTCAAGCGGCAGGTCGTCGAGGAAACGCTTGCCGAGCACCGATCGGTGTCCGAGGTGGCACGGGCCCACGGTATCAATGCCAACCTGATCTTCCGGTGGCGTCAGACTTACCGGGAGGGGCGGTTCGATGACCGTGCCTCGCTGATCCCGGTCAACGTGGTTGCCGATGAAGCGGCAGAGTCGTCGGTAGCCGCCACCGGCACCCGGCCGGTCGAGTCCCGGCCTAAAGGTGGGCCGGCTCAAGGCGGCCACCTGTCGATCACGACGGCCGGTGGGCATCGGTTGACGGTGTCGGGCTCTGTCAATCCTGCCGTGCTGCAAGTCGCCCTGGAGACCCTGCGATGATCGCCCCGCCGGCCGGCACCCGGATCTTCCTGGTCGCCGGGACCACCGACATGCGCAAGGGCTTCGACGGGCTGGCCGCCGTGGTCCAGCACGCCATCGAGGCCGATCCGTTCTCCGGCCAGGTGTTCGCCTTTCGTGGCCGACGAGGTGACCGGGTCAAGGTGCTCTGGTGGGACGGTCAGGGTCTGTGTCTCTACTACAAGCGATTGGAGAAAGGCCGCTTCGTCTGGCCTATCGCCGAGGCCGGTTCGGTGTCCTTGACGGCCGCTCAACTGGCCATGCTGATCGAGGGCATCGATTGGCGAATGCCGGTGCGTACCGACCGACCCCGGATCGCCTCCTGATGCCGTTTTAAGGGCATTTTCCACTCCCGGTTTCGGGGTGTTTGTGGGATAATGTACCGCATGAATTCCACGGATCTGCCCAACGATGTCGAGGCCCTCAAGGCCGAACTGCTCGAGCGGTTGGCGCAGATCCAGAGCCAGCAGTCGACGCTGGTCGAGCAGCAGACCGAGATCCGTTCGCTCAACGAGCAGATCGAGGAACGGGATGCTCGTCTCGAGCGAATGAAGCTCGAACTCGAGCGGCTGCGCCGCATCCAGTTCGGTCGCTCCTCCGAGAAGATCGAGACCCGTATTGCCCAACTCGAGTTGGCCATCGGCTCGCTCGAGGCCGAGGAGGCGGAAGCCATCGGGGCGGACAAGAAGAAAGGCCCGACCAATCGCCGGTCGGCGAACCGGGAACCCATCCCGGACCATCTGCCCCGAGAGATCATCACCCACGATAACGACTGCGCCTGCCCAGACTGCGGCGGGAGGCTGGACTATCTCGGCGAGGACGTCACCGAGATCCTCGACTACGTCCCGGCCTCGTTCACCGTCAAGCGCCATGTCCGCCCCAAGCACCGCTGCCGGGGCTGCCAGTCGATCGTCCAGGCCCCGGCCGTCGGTCGTCCCGTGGCCCGCAGCCGGGCCGGGGCGGGCCTGCTGGCCCAGGTGCTGACCGCCAAGTACGCCGATCACCTGCCGCTCTATCGCCAGACCGAGATCTACGCCCGGGAGGGCGTGCCCCTGTCCCGGTCGACCCTGGCCGACTGGGTCGGTGCCTCGGCCAACCTGCTTCGTCCCCTGGGTGATGCCCTGTTCCACTACGTCATGGCCGGCACCACCGTCCATGGCGATGACACCACGGTGCCGGTGCTCGCCCCGGGTCGGGGCAAGACCCGCACCGGGCGACTCTGGGCCTATGCCCGGGACGAGCGACCGGCGGCCGGTAGCGATCAGCCGCCGGCCGTCGCCTTCCGCTTTTCCCCGGACCGCAAGGGCAAGCATCCCACCCAGCACCTGGCCGGGTTTGCCGGCACCCTGCATGCCGACGGCTTTGCCGGTTTCAACAACCTCTACCGGACCGGCCGAATCCACGAGGCCGCCTGCTGGGCCCATGTCCGGCGCAAGTTCCACGATATCTGGAAGGCCAACAACAGCGCCCAGGCGAAAGAGGCCATTGACCGAATCGGGGCGTTGTACGCCATCGAAGCTGATATCCGGGGAGAGCGGCCCGACGTTCGCCGGACCGCACGCCAGGCCCGTGCCGGGCCGTTGCTCGACGAGCTGAAATGTTGGCTCGACGAGTTGCTGACCCAGGTCTCGGCCAAGTCCGATCTCGCCCGGGCGATCGCCTATGCCCGCAATCGCTGGGATGCCCTGCTGCGGTACCGGGATCATGGCGAGGTCGAGATCGACAACAATGCCGCCGAACGGGCCATCCGTAGCGTGGCGCTGGGGCGGAAGAACTACCTCTTTGCCGGCTCGGACGCCGGCGGGGAGAGTGCGGCAATGATCTACAGCCTGATCGGCACGGCGAAGCTCAACGGCCTCGACCCGTTCCGCTACCTGCATGCCGTGATCGAGCGAATCAATGACCATCCGGTCAACGCCGTCGATCAACTCCTGCCTTGGAACATCGACCTGGCCGACGGCCAGGCCGACTGAGCCAACCGCGCCAAACCGCCACTGCAGCGCTGATCAACCCCCGTCAATGGGTGTTGGTCGGACGCTTACCCTCTTCGTCTTCACGACATGCTCTCTACCGCGCGTGGCCTGGCGGCTGTTTTCCAGACAATAAAAAACCCCGCTCGAAAGCGGGGTTTGTTCGTATCGGCGGTTGCCGAACGATTTACATCATGCCGGGCATACCGCCCATGCCGCTCATGTCGGCCGGCGGGGCGCCGCCGTCGTCCTTGCTCGGAATCTCGGCGATCATGCACTCGGTGGTGATCATCAGGCCGGCAACCGAAGCGGCGTTCTGCAGGGCCGAGCGGGTGACTTTGGTCGGGTCGAGGATGCCCATCTCGACCATGTCACCGTACTCGCCGGAAGCTGCATTGTAGCCGTGGTTGCCCGAGCTCTCACGGACGCCCTGGACAACGACTGACGGCTCGCCACCGGAGTTGGCGACGATGAAGCGCAGCGGATCTTCCATGGCGCGCAGGGCGATGGAGATACCGGTCTGCTGGTCGACGTTGTCGCCCTTGAGCTCGCCGAGGCTGCCCAGTGCGCGGATCAGTGCAACACCACCACCCGGGACCACGCCTTCTTCGACGGCGGCACGGGTCGCGTGCAGAGCGTCGTCGACGCGGTCCTTCTTCTCCTTCATCTCGACTTCGGTCGCAGCGCCGACCTTGATGACGGCAACGCCGCCGGCCAGCTTGGCGATGCGTTCCTGGAGCTTCTCCTTGTCGTAGTCGGAGGAGGTGTTCTCCATCTGGGCGCGGATCTGATCGACACGGGTGTCGATATCGTCCTTGGCGCCCGAACCGTTGATGATGGTGGTGTTCTCCTTGGTGATGACCACGCGCTTGGCCGAGCCCATGTCTTCCATGGTGGCCTTCTCGAGGGTCAGACCCACTTCATCGGAGATCACCTGGCCGCCGGTGACGATGGCCAGATCCTGCAGCATGGCCTTGCGACGGTCGCCGAAGCCGGGTGCCTTGACGGCAGCGACTTTCACGATGCCGCGCATGGAGTTGATGACCAGCGTAGCCAGTGCTTCGCCTTCGATGTCTTCGGCGACGATCAGCAGCGGCTTGTTGGCCTGGGATGCGCTTTCCAGTGCCGGCAGGAGATCACGAATGTTCGAGATCTTCTTATCGTGCATCAGGATGACCGGCTCTTCGAGCTCGACGTTCATCTGCTTCTGGTTGTTGACGAAGTAGGGCGACAGGTAACCACGGTCGAACTGCATGCCTTCGACCACTTCCAACTCGTCCTCGAAGCCCGAGCCTTCCTCGACGGTGATGACGCCGTCCTTGCCGACACGCTCCATGGCTTCCGCGATGATCTTGCCGACTTTCTGATCGGAGTTCGCGGAGATGGTGGCAACCTGAGCGATTGCCTTGTTGTCGGTGCAGGGCTTGGACAGGTTGCGCAGTTCGGCGACGGACGCGTCAACGGCCTTGTCGATGCCACGCTTGAGGTCCATCGGGTTCATGCCCGCGGCGACGGCCTTGACGCCTTCACGCACGATGGCAGCGGCGAGTACGGTCGCGGTCGTGGTGCCGTCGCCGGCGATGTCGGCGGTCTGGGAAGTGACTTCCTTGACCATTTGCGCGCCCATGTTCTCGAACTTATCTTCCAGCTCGATCTCGCGGGCGACGGAAACGCCGTCCTTGGTCACGGCCGGGGCGCCGAAGCTCTTCTCGATAACAACGTTACGGCCCTTGGGACCCAGGGTCACCTTGACCGCGTCGGCCAGCAGGTTGACGCCACGCAGCATGCGGTCACGGGCGCTGGTGGAAAAGCGGATTTCTTTGGCAGACATATTCAATATGCTCCTTGATTCATTACGTTCCGACCGGAAAAGAGAGGCTCTTTTCGCGGATTATTCTTCGATGACGGCGAGGATGTCGTCTTCGCCCATCATCAGCAGCTCGTCGCCTTCGACCTTCACCTTGGTGCCGGCGTACTGGCTGAACAGGACGGTGTCACCGACCTTCACGCCCATCGAGCGGACTTCGCCCTTGTCATTCGACTTGCCGGGGCCGGCGGCGATGATTTCGCCACGGTTCGGCTTCTCGGAGGCCGAGTCCGGCAGAACGATGCCGGATGCGGTCTTGCGTTCTTCTTCTTCGCGCTTTACCAGCACACGATCGTGCAAAGGACGGATTTTCATGTGGTTAACTCCATGCGTTGACACATAACAAGGGTTCAAGGTTGTTTTTGCGCGTCGGGCAGGCTGTTAGCACTCACCCGACTCGAGTGCCAATCTTAGGAACGGCCCGGCCGATTTCAAGAGGCGGCAGGAAGTTTTTTTTGCAAGCGGGCAGCAAGCGCGAGGGAGCGAAGCCGCGCTCGACGGAGAGTGCGCAAGGGGCCGGTGTCATGAGCTGTTGTGCAACGCGGCCGATTTCCTCGGCCAGGCAGATGGTCGGGGTCCGGTCGGGGAGGCTCGCGGCCCACGGAGTCGGAATCGGTATAATGCCCGCCAAATCGAGGGCAGCGACCCCGCGCACTTACACCTGATTTCAGTTTAAGGAGAGACCGCATGAGCTTCGAGAAGATCACCATCCCCGAGGGCGACCGGATCACCGTCACGGCCGACGGCGCGCTGAACGTGCCCAACCGGCCGATCATCCCGTTCATCGAGGGCGACGGTATCGGCATCGACGTGACGCCGGTGATGAAGAAGGTGATCGATGCGGCCGTCGAGAAGGCCTATGACGGCAAGCGCCAGATCGCCTGGATGGAGGTCTACGCCGGCGAGAAGTCGACCGATGTTTACCCGGACGGCAGCGGCCTGCCCGCCGAGACCATGGAGGCGATCCGTGATTTTGTGGTCTCCATCAAGGGCCCGCTGACCACGCCGGTCGGCGGCGGCTTCCGCTCGCTCAACGTCGCCCTGCGCCAGAAGCTCGACCTGTACGTCTGCCTGCGGCCGGTGCGCTATTTCACCGGCACGCCGAGTCCGGTCAAGCACCCGGAGAAGACCGACATGGTCATCTTCCGCGAGAACTCCGAGGACATCTACGCGGGCATCGAGTGGGCCGCGGGCACGCCGGAAGTGAAGAAGGTGATCGACTTCCTGACCCAGGAAATGAATGTGGAGAACATCCGTTTCCCGGAGAGCTCGGGCATCGGCATCAAGCCGGTCTCCGAGGACGGCACCAAGCGCCTGGTACGCCGCGCGATCGAGTACGCGATCGCCAACGACCGTGAGTCGGTCACCCTGGTGCACAAGGGCAACATCATGAAATTCACCGAAGGGGCCTTCAAGAACTGGGGCTATGAGTTGGCCAAGGAAGAGTTCGGTGCCGAACCGCTCGACGGCGGCCCGTGGATGACGCTCAAGAACCCCAACACCGGCCGCGACATCGTCATCAAGGACTCGATCGCGGATGCCTTCCTGCAGCAGATCCTGCTGGTGCCGGAGGAATACGACGTCGTCGCCACCCTGAATCTCAACGGTGATTACGTCTCGGATGCACTGGCTGCGCAGGTCGGTGGCATCGGCATCGCCCCGGGCGCGAACCTCTCCGACACCGTCGCCATGTTCGAGGCCACCCATGGCACCGCTCCGAACATCGCCGGCAAGGACCTCGCCAACCCCTCCTCGGTCATTCTGTCTGCCGAAATGATGCTGCGCCACCTCGGCTGGACCGAGGCGGCCGATGCGGTCATCAAGGCGATGGAAGGTGCGATCGCCAGCGGCAACGTCACCGGCGATCTGGCGCGGCTGATGGACAACCCCAACCAGGTCGGCTGCAAGGCCTTCGGCGACGAGCTGATCCGCCAGATGGGCTGATCCTCGTCTGACAACGAGAGGGTGAAAAAGGCAGGCGCGTTCCGGGTGATTCCGGGCGCGCCTGCTACGCTTCTGGTAGCCCTAAAATCGTGTTCCCAGGAGGACCGCCATGGACGCCAATTTCGAGACCACCGCTCAATGCCCCTGGTGTTGGGAGACCATTGACCTGACCCTCGATCCCAGCGCCGGGGAGCAGACCTATGTCGAGGACTGTAGCGTCTGCTGCCGACCGATCGTCGTCCACGTCACCTGGCCCGGCGACGAACCGGTCCTCACCCTGCGCCGCGAGGGCGACGAGCAGTGGGCTGACGGGTAGGTAGATGCAGAGAGGGCATCTGGAGGCGTCGACCGGCGGCGTGTTACCATCCCGCACGCCTTCCGAATTGCCCATGTAGCTCAGCTGGATAGAGCAACCGCCTCCTAAGCGGTAGGTCGCAGGTTCGAATCCTGCCTTGGGCGCCAGATTCCTTTTTTCAGCACCTCCCAACGAGTCTCCTGGTGGTCAAGCGACCTCGGACAAAACGGTCCGTTTTTAAATTCGCCTACACTCCATGGGTGATTTGTCCCAAACAATGAAGGAGGTGCCCATGTTGGCATTCAAAAGGTTGTTGTCCGCGCTGTTCGTCGGTTTCGCGCTACTCACGTCGGCCCAGGTCCTTGCTGGCGAGAACGGCAAGACGTTCTTATACAACATCACCACTGACGAGGCCTGGCCGGCTGGCATGGCGACCACGCAGGCCTACAAGGCCTCGGAAGCCGGCCATGACGTCGTGATATACCTTAATGTCCGCGGTGTCTATCTCGCGGCAACGAACCGCAAGCAGGATACGCTGGGCGCCACCGGCCGCACGGCGCAGGAAAACATCAGGATGGCGATGGAGCACGGTGCTCAAGTGATTGTCTGTCCAATGTGCCTCGGGCAAGCGGGACTTACGCGTAATGATCTGATCGAGGGAACCGAGCCCGGTAGCCCTGACATGCTCTTCAAGATTCTGTCTCGCGACGACTTGGTGACACTTAGCTACTGATTCGACAGTAAATTGTTGGAACCTGACAGACGCCCCAAATGATGGGGCGTTTTTCATGGCATAGCTGCCCAACTGGGCGCTGGATCCTACCCAGCGACTTAACGGTTTCAGTCGCGCATCACGTGCTTGAGGATGCCGACCACCTGTTCCGGGGTGGTCGCCCAGGCCATGGCGGCGGCGTCAACTTCCTTGAGCGGATGGATGATGTCCTCGTCATGCAACGTGATGTAGGGCGTGCCCAGTGCCGCGGTGTAGCCCGCGTCGAAGGCGGCGTTCCACTGCTTGTACTTGTCGCCGAAACGCACCACCACGATGTCGGCTTGTTCGATCAGGGTCTTGATGCGGATCGCGTTGACCTTGGCGGACTTGTGATCGCGCCAGAACTGCTTGGACTCCTCGCCCAGCAGGTCACCGGCGGCGTCGCTGGCGGCGTGGTCGGTGACCGGTCCGGTGAAGGTGATGTCCAGACCGGCGTCGCGCGCGCCTTTTTCGATCTGTTCGCGCCAGTCTGTGTGGATCTCGCCGGATAGATAGACGGTGAGGCTCATGTCGTTCTCCTCTCGAATGCTGCGGGCAATCAGTCGGGTAAGTCGGTGACCGCGCCGGTGGAGGCCGAACTCACGGTGCGCGCGTATTTTGCCAGCACGCCGCGCGGGTAGTTGGGGGCTGGGCGCTGCCAGGCGGCACGCCGGCGTTCGAGTTCGTCCTCGGACACGTCGAGCTCGATGGTGTCGGCTTCGGCATCGATGGTGATGGTATCGCCGTCCTCGATCAGCGCGATGGGCCCGCCGTCGAAGGCTTCGGGCGTGATGTGGCCGACGACGAAGCCGTGGCTGCCGCCGGAGAAGCGCCCGTCGGTAATCAGGGCGACTTCCTTGCCAAGCCCGCGCCCCATGATCGCCGATGTGGGTGAAAGCATCTCGCGCATACCCGGCCCGCCGCGGGGGCCTTCGTAGCGGATAACCACCACGTCGCCGGCGGTGACTGTACCGTCGAGAATGCGCGCCTGCGCCTCCTCTTCAGAGCCGAACACCCGTGCGGTGCCGGTAAAGCGCGTGCCTTCCTTGCCGGTTATCTTGGCCACGGCACCTTCCGGGGCGAGGTTGCCCTTGAGGACGCGCAGATGGCTATCGGTCTTACGCGGTTGGTCGAGCGGGGCGATGATCTGCTGGTCGTCGGGGTAGGGCGCCACATCGCTCAGGTTCTCGGCCAGCGTCCGACCGGTGACGGTCAGGCAATCGCCGTGCAGCAGACCCGCATCGAGCAGGTTCTTCATTAGCGGCAGGATCCCGCCGATCGCGACCAGCTCGCTCATCATGTAATGTCCGGAGGGGCGCAGGTCGGCGAGCACCGGCACGCGCCGGCCGATCTCGGTGAAGTCATCCAGCGTCAGCGGCACGTCGACGACGTTGGCCATCGCCAGCAGGTGCAGCACGGCGTTGGTCGAGCCGCCCAGGGCGATCGTCACGGTGATGGCGTTCTCGAAGGCCTCGCGGGTCATGATGTCGCGCGGCTTGATGTCACGCGCCAGCAGATCGAGCACCGCCTGGCCGGCCGCCTCGCTGTCGGCGCGCTTCTCCTCGGAGACCGCGTTTTGCGCCGAGCTGCCGGGCAGGCTCATGCCGAGCGCCTCGATCGCCGAGGCCATGGTGTTGGCGGTGTACATGCCCCCACAGGAGCCGGGGCCTGGTATGGCGGTCTTCTCGATGTCCTCGAGACGTGGCAGGTCGATCTCGCCTTGGGTGTAGGCGCCGACCGCCTCGAACACCGAGACGATGTCGGTGTGGCACTTGCCCGGCAGGATGGTGCCGCCGTAGACGAACACCGACGGGCGGTTGAGGCGTGCCATGCCGATCAGGCAGCCGGGCATGTTCTTGTCGCAGCCGCCGATCGCGACCACTCCGTCGAAGCCCTCGCAGCCGGTGACCGTCTCGATCGAATCGGCGATCACCTCGCGCGAGACCAGCGAGTACTTCATCCCCTCGGTGCCGTTGGCGATGCCGTCGGAGATGGTGATGGTGTTGAAGATCACGCCCTTGCCGCCGGCGCTGTCGGCCCCGTCGCGGGCCGCGTCGGCCAGCTTGTCGATATGGGCGTTGCAGGGCGTGACCTGGCTCCAGGTCGAGGCGACGCCGATCTGCGGCTTCTTGAAGTCCTCGTCCTGAAAACCTACCGCGCGCAGCATCGCGCGGCTGGCGGACTTGTTGATGCCGTCGACCACCGGGGCGGAATGACGGCGGCGCGGATCGTTGGCGGGGTCGGTCATGCGGTTGCTCCTGAAAATTGCTTCACACACCTTAGCAAACGAGCATGGCGGCTCATCACCGCGCAGATGCTATAACAAGACGATTGGCCCCGATCGAAGTTCTTCGATCTACCGATAAATCGCGAAGCGCCGGGCGAAAAAGCCCGGCCTTTCGATCAGTGGCTTTTGCGCAAACGAACCGGGTAACAAGGACGAGGTGCCGCCCTAGTGAAAGTGCAGCTATTCAAGTATTGGGAGGCCTTGAGGGCCAGTTTCTGGTTCATACCGGCTTTGATGGTCATCGGATCGGTGATCCTGGCCGCCTTGGCGATCCAGGCCGATAGTTTGGCGATGGACAAGGGTTGGCTTGCCTCGGAGTGGGCGTTCAGTGGCGGCCCGGAAGGTGCCAGTGCCGTGCTTAGTATCATTGCCGGCTCGATGACCACGATCGCCGGGGTCGTGTTTTCCATGACCTTGGTGGCCCTTTCCCTTGCGTCGTCGCAACTGGGACCCCGCCTGCTGCGCCATTTCATGCGAGATACCGCGACCCAGGCCGTGCTTGGCACCTTCGTTGCCACGTTTCTCTATTGCGTGCTTGTGGTGCTGACCATTCGACGGGAGGAAGGCGAGTCCTTCGTGCCTCACCTTTCGGTCACGCTGGGCGTGTTGCTTGCCGTGGTCAGCCTCGGGGTGCTGATCTACTTCATCCATCACGTGGCCGTTTCCATTCAGGCGAATCAGGTCGTCGCCCGGGTGGGTAGAGAGCTGATGCATGTGCTGGAGAGCCTGTTTCCCGAATATATCGGCAGGGGCGAGGGGAAAAACCAAGAGTCTCCATCGCCTGTATTTCTGCGACGATTCGACCTCGATGCCGAGACCATTTGCGCCTCGGGTGATGGTTACCTGCAGTTCATCGACGCGGATGCCCTGATGGCCCTGGCTGTGCGCGAAGATCTGGTCGTTCGTCTTGAGTGCAGCCCCGGCCATTACTTGGTCGCCGGTCGTCCCTTGCTGCGGGTGTGGCCCGCCACTGAACGTGGCGAGGAGTTTACGCGGGAGGTCAATGCGGCTTTTGCCCTGGGCAATCAACGCACCTCGGGTCAAGACATCGAGTTTGCCCTGTATGAATTGGTGGAGATTGCTGTGCGAGCGTTATCGCCGGGGATCAACGATCCGTTCACCGCCATTGCCTGTATTGACCGCCTGGGTTCCGCGCTATGTCGTCTGGCCACAAGGGAAATGCCGTCTCCCTACCGGCATGACAGCGAGGGTCAATTGCGGGTGATCGCCCCGGTTCCCAATTTCTCGGCCATGCTCGATACGAGCTTCGACCAGATCCGGCAATACGGGCGATCGGATGTGGCCGTGAGCATACGACTGATGGAAACGCTCGCGCTGATCGCGGCGTTTGCGCATCGCCAGGATGATCGCGCCGCGCTCTTGCGGCATGCCGACATGATCCGTCGGGGGGCCTGGCAGGGTTTCAGCGAATACGAAGATCGCGAGACCTTGGAAAGCCGGTATCGGGCGCTGAAGCAGGGGTTAGTGGCCAACGATCACGAAGGTTGATCCATCGCACAGAGAAAAGCCCGGCGGGTGCCGGGCTTTCGTGAAGCTGATGGAAAATAAAGGCCCAACTCAGTCTTGGGCCATTTTTTCGATCAGCGCGGCGTTGAAGGCGGGCAGGTCATTGGGGTTGCGGCTGGTGATCAAGCCCCTGTCGATCACCACTTCCTCGTCCACCCAATCAGCACCGGCGTTTTTCAGATCGGTCTGGATGCTGGGATAGGAAGTCAGACGCCGTCCCTCGACGACCCCTGCATCGATCAGGGTCCAGCCGCCGTGACAGATGGCAGCTACCGGCTTGTCGTGGTCGACGAATGCCTTGACGAAGGCCAGTGCGCGTTCGTTTCGGCGTAGCTGATCGGGGTTCATCACGCCGCCGGGCAATACCAAGGCGTCGTACTCGCCTTCCCCGGCGAATTCGAGTGACTGGTCCACCTCGAAAGTGTCCCCCCACTCCGTGTGTTGCCAGCCCTTCACCTTGCCGTCTGCCGGCGAGACGATAAGCGCCTCGGCTCCGGCTTGTTCCAATGCCTTCTTAGGTTCAGTCAGTTCCACCTGTTCGAAGCCATCGGCTACGAGCAGGGCGACGCGCTTTCCCTGGAGCTGTTCAGTCATCGGTTGTCTCCTTTTAAAACAATAACATGGGAGTGAAGTGCCTGCACGAAGGATAGATGATGAGTTTCGCTTGTTCAGGGTCTGGAGCAGTCGGAGTGCGTTTTAGAGAGAGGTCACGTCTGCGTGTAAAGATCTGTGTCTGGTCCCTGGGTAGGCTACGCTCCGTTGCGAATTGATTGAGGCCTTTTCCTCCATGTCTCGACTCCTGAACCGCGACGCTGCCTCTCGTCTATTGGTCATTGCGGTGGCACTGGCCTGTCTGCTGGTGACGATCCCGGTCCGAGCCGATTTCTCGACAGCGGTACGGACCGTCTTCCTTAATGATCAGCCGATTCGATATCACCTCATGGGCGCACCCGAAGGGCCTCTAGCGATCGTGCTCGGTGGTGGGCCCGGATTTTCCAGCTGGAACCTCGAGCCGGTGCAGCGTCGACTTGCCAAGTTGGGTTATCGAACGGCTATCATGGATATGTTGGGGATCGGCGAGAATGCCAAACTCGATGGTCAAACATTGACCGGCCAGGAATTGCTCGATACCTGGGTATCCCAGATAGAGGCGCTGCATGAGGAGGAGGCCGATGGTCGGCCCGCCGTCCTGCTGGGGCATTCGTGGGGCGCGCTGATGGCACTGCTCTACACGCGCGTTCATACCGAATCGGTGCAGCGATTGGTGTTGCTAAACCCCGTGGATCCCGAACGCCGCGCGATGCGAAATGTCGCCGAGCAGATTGACGTACGTCGATCCACAGCATTGAGCGAAGCGTGGGACCGAGAGCAGGCTTGGGAACAACGGATCGGGCAGGGAGTGGATTCGACTGCACGGCATCAGATTGAGCGATCGTTGCCGAGTTATTTTCTCGATTACTCTCAGGGAGAGCGGTATGCCGAGCAGTTTGACGCCTCAGACTTTTCCGCAAATCTGAACATCGAGGGCTGGCGGGCCTACGAAGCGAATCCGGTGAACTACGGGACGATCAATCAGTGGGGGATACCGATTGGGTTTATCGGTTGCCGGCAAGACCTGTTGATGCCTACCAATCTGAATGTAATGCAATCGCGGATTTCGTTCGACAGAATCACTCTGTTGGAAGGCTGCGTGCATTTTCCCTGGGAGGAGGTGCCTTCGGCATTTGATGCGGCCCTAGCCGAGCACGTTGGTCAAACTGACGGTCGCGAGAGACGCACCTCTAAGAAGTGATTGCAAAGACACAGACAGCCCCGGGCAGGATGGGGAGATCAGTCTTGCAACCTTAGTCAGCGTGCTCTTCCGCCTCTTCTTCAAGCGACTCGCCCACCGCTTGAGTGTCCTCGCCCAGGCCCTCCATGGTGTTGCAGCCGGCAACTAGCGTCAGAGTTCCGAGCATGGCAAATAGAATTGCAATGCGTTTTAGAAATATATGAACCATCATCAGATACCTTTTGGTTGTCTTTGAGGACGCTTCGATCGAAGCGGCGACGTGTCGATCAACCCAGCCTGGAATTTCGGGAGTGCCGATGACGGCATGTTTTTCTTAGCATAGTAGATGCTAGCCGGGTTTCCCGATCGAATGGATAGCAAGGAGATGGCGTGGAAATACTGCTGATCGGTATTTTGCTTCTGGCCGGCCTGGCCTTTGGCACGCTTGGCAGTCATTACTTTGGCGTGCCCAGGGTGGTGGGCTATATCCTGCTGGGCATGCTGTTCGCCCCCGACCTGCTGGGCGGCGCCCTGGGCATCGATGCCATCGAGTGGACCCAGCCCATGGTTTCGGTCGCGCTGGGCATCATCGCGTACCTGATCGGCGGGTCGGCCAGCCTTACGCAACTGAAGCGGTTGGGCTGGGGCATCGTGGGCTCGACCTTCGGCAAAGTCACCGGCGCCGTGTTGGTGGTTTTTCTGGTGGTGGGGCTCGGGGGGCAACTCATCGGAGACATCCCCGGCTGGACGTTCGCCTTGGTGATCGCCGCGATTGCCCCGACCACCGCACCGGCCGCGATCGTTGCCGTCGTCCATCAGTACCGTGCGCGGGGCCCGCTGACGACAACCCTGCTGGGGATGGTGGCAATCGACGATGCACTCGGGATCATGATTTTTTCTGTGGTTCTGGCGATTGTCGGCGGCGGGGCAGGGCATGCCTTGCCGGTGGCGCTCTGGGACATCGGCGGAGCAATCATCACCGGCATCATTGTGGGATTTCTCGCCGAGCGACTTTCTCGTCGTTTGCACGAGCAGGAACTGCGGCTGGTAGTGCTGGTAGGTAGTATCGTCTTCCTGGTCGGCCTGTCGGAGGCTTGGGGTTTCTCGGCTTTGCTGGCTTCCATGGCCCTGGGTTTCTCGGCCCGCTATTTCAGCGGAGCGACTTCCGAGCGGTTGTTCGAGCCCGTCGAACAGTTGGAAGAGCTTGTCTTCGTCCTGTTTTTTACCTTCGCCGGGATGCACTTCAAGCCGGATGTGGTGATCAACTACGCCCCCCTCATCCTGCTGTACTTCTTCGCCCGCGGGGCCGGGTTGATTGGTGGGGCGATGATCGGTGCCCGGTTGGCCGGGGCCCCGCGAGTAGTCGCCCAGAACGTCGGCTTCGGGATGCTGCCTCAGGGTGGGGTGGCAATCGGTCTCGCCTTGCTCTTGGCGGGGAGCCCGCGCTTTGCGGATACCGGGACTTTGATCGTCAATATCGTGACGGCGACGACGCTGTTGACCGAGTCCATCGGTTCCCTTTCCGCTCGATTCGGTCTTCGACGAGCCGGAGAGGTCAACCAGTCTGGATGGGAGAAGGGCCATGAAGGCGAGTAAGTGGTTGAAGCGTCATCCTGTGGAGGCCGTGACCGTCGGAAGGGATGAGAGCCTTCTTCAGGCGGCGAGGCAACTGTTGAACCATCCAGAGACGCGCGATATATACGTGCTCAATGAGGCGCAAGAGGTCTGCGGGCATTTAAGTTTTCGTCGCTTGGCGGGTCTGTTTCTTGCCCATCAGCGGCCCACGCACACGCGCCGGCAACTGATCGAACGCATCACGCCCAGCACGGTGCGCGAGTACATGGACGAGCACGTGCTCTGTGTGCGCCCCGACGAACGCATAAGCGATGTGCTCCATCAACACATGGAGCGACGGGTGGAAGACATTCCGGTGGTGAACGACGATGCCCAGATCTTGGGAGTCATTCGGGTGGCCGATCTGTTGCGTGCGGCCATCGAGGAAGAGCAGGCCGAGACCCGGACCGGAGATGCCTGACTTTTTAGTCCACTGGGTTCTGTGGCTGCCTGCCGGTCAGGTAGGAGCCGGCCGGATCGACCAGGAAGCGGTCTTCCAGTGCCTTACGTCCCAGCAGCATGCGAAAGCGCATGGTGTCACGGTCGGTCAGCGTGAGCTCCATGGTCTGTTCCTCGCCACCGATCACCGCCCGCGTGGCGATCACGTAGCGATTCTCGCGGTGACCGCCGGAGTCGGAGACCATGCGTTGGTCGAGTAGCTCGGCCTCGCAATGCACCACGGTGTGGGTGTCTTGCTGGACGGGGTGGACGGACAGGCGCACCCAGTCGCGGTTGTTGCGGCGGAAGGGTTCGATGAAGAAGGCGTGCAGTGCGGAGGTGCGCGCCCCGGTGTCCACCTTGGCCTTGATGCGCGGGATGTTCAGATCGGGCAGGGCGATCCATTCGCGCCAGCCGAGCATTCGTAGCCTGTCGCGGTCGTTATCGTTCATTTCTGATCCTTAGTCCTCGAGGGGATCCTGGTCATCGCTGTGATCGGCGTTGAAATGGCCGACCTGCTCGGCCACGTCACCCGCATCCGTCTCGAAGCGGGCGATATGGAAGATGGCGTCGCCCTCGTGGACGAGCGGGAGTTCCAAACGACCGATGATGATCCCGTCGGCATTCGAGACGATGGTCTCGCGCTCTGCGCTGTATGGGTCATCAATATAGCCGAGCGTCTCGTGCTTCTTGACCTGCGCGCCTAGCGGGAGCACGGTGCTGAGCATGCCGCTCTCCGGAGCGCGTACCCAGCCGCTGCGCCGAGAGACGACGGGCTCCCTGCGTTTGTCGGTTTTCCGCTTGGAGGAGGGCAGCATCTCCAGTTTTCGCATCACGTTGAGCGCTCCGGCCACCCCGGCACGGATGGATACCTCGTCGAATCGCAGCGCCTCACCCGCCTCGTATAGCAGGGTGGGGATCCCGAGCTCACCGGCGGCGCCACGTAGCGAGCCGTCCCGCAGCGAGGCGTTCAGCAGGACCGGCACGCCGAAAGCGCGCGCCAGTTGCAGGGTCTCCTCATCATCCAGGTCGGCGCGAATCTGCGGCAGATTGGGGCGATGAATGGCGCCGGTATGCAAATCGATGCCATGGCTGCAGCGGGAGACCACTTCCTCCAGGAACAGGTTGGCCAAGCGGGCAGCCAGCGATCCCTGCTCCGAGCCGGGGAATGAGCGGTTGAGGTCGCGCCGGTCGGGCAGGTAGCGGCTCTCGTGGATCAGGCCATAGGCATTGACCACGGGCACGGCGATCAGGGTGCCGCGTACCCGGCTCAGCGAGCGTGTTTTCAGGATGCGGCGAATGATCTCCACACCGTTGAGCTCGTCGCCATGGAGAGCCGCAGAGATGAACAGGGTAGGGCCGTCCCGTCGGCCGTGGATCACGTGGACCGGCATGTTCAGGCTGGTGCGCGAGCTCAGCCGGGGCATGGGCAGGTCTACCAGGGCGCGCTCGCCCGGGTCTATGCTGTGACCGGCGATCTCGAAGGGCTTGCGCACCGCCTCAGCCCCGGCCACGGGTGCGTGTCAGGCTCGCGCCACGGCGCCGTTCGGCCAGACGCTTTTCAATGAACTGGATCTGGATGCCGGCGATGTCCTTACCGGTGGCCGCCTCGATGCCCTCGAGCCCCGGAGATGAGTTCACCTCCATCACCACGGGGCCATGATTGGAACGCAGCAGGTCGACCCCGGCGACGTTCAGCCCCATCGTCTTGGCGGCGCGCACGGCGGTGGAGCGTTCCTCCGGGGTGATGCGGATCAGGCTGGCCGAGCCGCCCCGGTGTAGGTTGGAGCGGAACTCGCCCTCCTTGCCTTGGCGTTTCATCGCGGCGACCACCTTGTCACCGATGACGAAACAGCGAATGTCGGCGCCGCCGGCCTCCTTGATGTATTCCTGCACCAGGATGTTGGCCTTCAGGCCCATGAACGCCTCGATCACGCTCTCGGCCGCCTGGTTGGTCTCGGCCAGTACCACCCCGATGCCCTGCGTGCCCTCCAGCAGTTTGATCACGAGGGGAGCGCCGCCGACCATCTTGATCAGGTCTTCGACGTCGTCGGGTCGATGGGCGAAACCGGTTACCGGCAGCCCGATGCCCTTGCGCGACAGCAATTGCAGCGACCGCAACTTGTCGCGCGAGCGGCTGATGGCGACCGACTCGTTGAGGGGAAAGGTGCCCAGCATCTCGAACTGGCGCAATACTGAGGCGCCGTAGAAGGTCACCGAAGCCCCGATGCGCGGGATGACTGCGTCGAAGTCGTCGAGGGTTTCGCCCTTGTAGTGCACCTTGGGCTTGTTGGAGGTGATGTTCATGTAGCAGCGCAACACGTCCAGCACGCGCACCTCGTGGCCACGTTCTTTGGCCGCCTCCACAAGGCGTTGCGTCGAGTACAGTTTGGGGTTGCGCGAGAGAATGGCGATTTTCATGGAAGTATCCGGTTGTTGCGTGCTGAAGCGGGTGATTGGTATCAACCCCAAATTTAGAAGAAATCCAGCGTGGTTGGCGGCGGGTCCGACCGGCATCTTAGTTCTTGATGTGGAATGGGACGCGCAAAGACAAGAGCCAAGGAATCCGGAGTCTGATCTGAGGCCGTTTCGCTGTCCAGCGTTTCAGGCGACGAGTATCCCGAGGCGTGTCGCCGCTGTTTGCCTATTCCAAAGCCTCGAAGCTCGAGATCAGGTCGAACAACTCGGCGTCAATGCTGCTCTGCCGCTGTCGATGGAACGAGGTGTTCAGTTGTTCCAGCAACTCCTCGATATTCTTGTCTGCACGCTGCATCGCCGCCAGGCGGCTGGCGTTTTCGCTGGCGAGGGATTCGGCACAGGCACGAAACAGCGAGACGAACAGGTATTCCCTCACCAGGGCCTGCAGTGTGCCCCGGCTGTCGCCGACCACCTCGGGCAGGTTGTCGGTAGGCCAGTCTGTATCGACCAGGGAGGCGATCCAAGCCTGATCCAAGGGGAGCAGCCGTTGACGGACCGGTTCGAACACGGCGCCCGAAGTGGGTTGGTTGTAGAACAGCTGCATCTCGGCATGCTCGCCCTGTCCCAGCTGTGCTTCGTTGGCGAGCAGGATCCGGCCCACCAAGGGGGCGATGGCCTTGACCGCATTGGGTACGTCGAAGCGCCCCCTGATTGCCAGCCCGGCATCGGCCAACCGGCTCTCCACCCGCTCGCCAACGGCCCACAAGTGCAGGGAGGTTCCCCGGCCGCGCAGATGTTCGAGCGCGAACTCGGCGATCTTCTCGTTGAACTGTCCGGCCAGTCCCTGATCGGTGCCAAAGACGACCGCCACCAGGGGGCGTTGTTCGTCCTGCTGCTCCGCGGGGAGGGATGCCATGGCGCTGCGCTTGCGCAGAGAGGCGGTCAGCCCGAGGGAAACGGTGCGATAGTAATCGCCCACCGATTCGACGGACTGTTCGTATTGACCGATGCTTGAGGCGGCCAGCGCCTTCATGGTTTGCACCACGGAGTGCAGATCCTTGGCATTTTCGATCTGGCGGCGCAGCTCTATCGTGTGGCCGGTCATGTCCGTGACTCCGACTGATCTTCGTCCTCGGCTGCTCGCTCTCTCGTGGCCTTTTTCTGATTCGCCCCCTCCTGCGCTTCCTCTGCCTCCCGGGTCTTCTGCTGCTCGCTCTCGCTCTGCAAGGATTGCAATGCCTCACGCGCGGCCTTGACGATAGATTCGCGCTGCGAGTCGGAGAGGGAGGTGCCTTCGGCCAGGGAATCGCGCAGCGATTCACCCAGGTCGCCGACAAGGGAGCGGGCCCGCTCCTCCGCCTCGGGCATGTCGTCCAGCGGGATTTCGTCGAAGAGTTGCTCGCTCAAGGCCACCATGAGCACGATCTGTTCGGCGAGTGGTACGGGTTGCGCTTCGGGCTGTTTGAGACAGGCGCGGATCCGCCGGCCATGCTCGATCACCCGACGCGTTTCCTCGTCCAGGCGGGCGCCGAACCGGGCGAAGCTCTCCAACTCCTCGAACTGGGCATAGGCCAGCTTAAGATCGCCCGCCACCTCCCGTAGGGCCTTGCGCTGCGCCTTGCCCCCCACGCGGGACACCGACTTGCCGACATCGACGGCCGGCAACATTCCCAGCTCGAACAGGGAGGGCGAGAGAAAGATCTGGCCGTCGGTGATCGATATGAGGTTGGTGGGAATGTAGGCGGAAATATCCTGGGCCTCGGTTTCGATGATCGGCAAGGCGGTCAGGGACCCGCCGCCTTCTTCCGAACGCAGGTGCGTGGCCCGTTCCAACAAGCGCGAATGGATGTAGAAGATGTCTCCGGGGAAGGCCTCCCGTCCCGGCGGTCGGCGCAGCAGCAGCGACAGCTCGCGATAGGCGCGCGCGTGCTGAGTCAGATCGTCGTAGACGATCAGCACGTCTTGGCCATCGGCCATCAGGTGCTCGGCAATGCTGGTCGCCGCGTAGGGCGCGATGTAAGCCAGTCCGGGTGGTTCGTTCCCTTCGGTCACCACCACGGTGGTGTATTCCATCGCCCCGTGGGTCCGCAATGTGGCCACGGCCTTGGCCACCGAGGCGGTGCGCTGTCCGATGGCGCAATAGACGCAAAAGACATCCTTGCCGCGCTGGTTGAGGATGGTGTCGATCGCGATGCTGGTCTTGCCCGTCTGACGATCACCCAGAATGAGTTCGCGTTGCCCCCGCCCGATGGGGATCAGGGCATCGATGACCTTGAGCCCCGTCTGCAACGGGACCGAAACGGGGGCGCGGTCCATGATTGCCGGTGCCGGTCGCTCGATCGGAATGCGCCGGCTGGCTTGAGGGCCGCGCTCCTCGTCGATCGGCCGACCGAGCGGGTCGATCACCCGTCCGAGCAATGCCTCGCCCACCGGCACGTCCATGACCCGCCCCGTGCGTTGCACCTCGTCGCCTGCCTGCAGGTGGCGGTACTCTCCCAGTAGCACCACGCCGATTTCCTGTTCGTCGAGATTGAAGGCGATGCCGAAGATTTCCCCTGGGAACATCAGCAGCTCTTCGTAGCCCACGTTGGGGAGGCCGCTGACCCGCGCAATGCCAGTGGAGACGTTCAGGACCCGGCCGACTTCACGTACGGCCATCTGTGGCTCAAACGACTCCCGTGCCTGCTCCAGGGCCTCGAACCCCTGGTCCAGAACATGCCGGAGGCTGTCGCTGGCAGCCTTCATGCGGTCGTGTCCTCCGATTCGTCCGACCGGCGGCCACCGGATTTTCTCGACGAGCTGTCCGCCTCGCGGACATGTGCCTCTATGCGCTCGGCCAGATGCTGTTCCAGGGCGCGCAGGTATTCCTCGATGCTCCAGCCAAGTTTGTGTCCACCGCCGACCAATTCGATGCCACCGATAATCTCGGGGGCTGTCTCGAAGCGGATGGAGAGCTCCATGTCCAGTGCCTCGGCGAGGGCCTCACGCAATCGCGATTGCTGTGATTCCGGCAGGGGGAAAGCGCTTCGCAGCCTGATGTCCTCTCTGGAGCCGGCCAGGTTTTCGGCGAGTTCCCGTCGATTCGATTCATCCATGTCCTGTAGACGGTCGAGGAACACGTCGGTCATCGCCGATTCCAGGCTTTGATTGGCCAGGTCCTCCAGCGCCTGTCGACTGATGGCGAGGACCTCGGTGCGAGTTTTGCGCACGATGTCCTGGCTCAGGTTGTCCTGCTCACGGCGCAATGCCTCGATCTGTTTGGTGCGCAACTGCTCGGCGGCCCGGCGCGCGGCCTCCATCAAGCGGTGACGTTTCTGGTTCGCTTCCTTGGCCACTTGCTCAAGCCGTTCATCGCGTTGCCTATCCAACTCGGCGTTTTTGTTTTCGAACTGCTCGCGCTCGTGTTCGGCCTCGGCTCGGGTTTCCTTCGCCTCGGACAGGTTCGCGGCAATCCGCTCTTCGCGGGCATCGATGGCACGCAGTATGGGTCGATACAAAAAGCGCTTGAGCAGCCAGACCAGGATCACGAAGTTGATGATCTGGGCCCCGACGGTATACCAGTCAATCAGCATCGATCAGCTACCAGTCGCCGCGAGGAAGTGGTTCCAGAAGGGGTTGGCAAAGATCAGGATCATCGAGACCACGAAGCAGTAAATCGCGGTGGACTCGATCATCGCCAGGCCGACGAACAGCGTCCGGGTAATGGACTGGGCAGAGTCCGGTTGTTGCGCGAGCGAGGTCAGGGCATTGGCAACTGCCCGCCCCTCGCCGAGAGAGGGGCCTAACACGCCGATGCCCAGTGTGAGGCCGGCGGTAACGATGGAAGCCACCGCGATAATGGTCATGCTGTCCATGGGATTTTTGCTCCTCCGCGAATTTTCATTGGCCGGACTGCTCTTGGCTTTCTATCCGACGTACCCGCGTGGCCGCGGCGATGTAGACGGTGGCCAAGATAAAAAAGATATAGGCCTGAACCATTCCCGTTAGCAAGCCGAGTGCGGTCATCACGATCGGGAAGAGAAACGGAGTGATGGTCAGGAGGATGCCGATGATCATGGCCCCGCTCATCATGTTGCCGAACAGGCGCACCGCCAGTGCCAGTGTCCGAGAGAACTCGCTGATGATGTTGAAGGGCAGCATGATAGGTGTGGGGCGGGCGTAGGAGCGCAGGTAGCTCGCCAGCCCCTGTTCCGTGATGCCGTAGAAGGGCACGGCCACGAATACGCTCAGCGCCAGCGCCGCGGTAGTCGACAGGGACGCGGTGGGCGATTGGTAGCCGGGGACCATCGTCAACAAGGCGCAGACCGCGATGAAAAGAAACAGTGTCCCGAGAAAGCCCAGATACTGACGCGGCTGGTCCAGGCCGACATCCTCGACTTGGTCCTCGATCTGGATTACCACCACTTCTAGGAGGTTCTGCCAGCGCGAACGGCTCTCGGCGATGGAGAGTCGGGAAGTGATCAACCAGCTGCCTGCCGCCAGCAGGAGCATGGTGGCCCAGGTGAATACGATCGTGGCGTTGAGCTTGAGCCAGCCGTATTGCCAGAGCAGGATCTCGTCCGGGCTCAGATGCATTCTCAGCCCTCCCGATTCGCTTGGGTTGCGGGGGGGGCGGCTTCGGTATCAGGGCGGGTCCAGCGGAGTACCAGCCCACGGGCGATCAGAAAACCCAGCAGCCAGGCAAGGATTCGTCGCCAGTCGCCGTCCGCGATCAGATAGAAACCGCCCACGGCCGCCGTCATGCGGATCAGAAAGCTGGACACGAACAGCCTAGCGGGATGCGGTGAAAAAGTGCTTCGACGCACCGTCCACCAGAGCCCGCCGAAAAAGAACACTCCCAGCACGATTCCGGCGAAGCCGGCCAGCAGCAAAATCAGAAAATCATTCATCCTGTCCTCGCCGCGTCCGGTGAATGGCTTTGTCTTCCTTGGTCACCCACCGCCAGGCATTCAGAACGCCGATCATCAACCCGGCGACGAGCAGTGCCAGCGTCCAGGAAAAGGGGGCGGGGTGGTGCTCGTCCAGCCACAAGCCCAGCAAGGCCCCCAGCAGGGTGGGCACGGCCACGGACCACCCGACTAGCCCCATCATACCCAGGCCGAACCAGACACCATGGGTGGCGTCGCGCTTGGCGATCAGCTTGCGAGCCGCCTTGGCGCCGACCGCCCGGCTGAATGTATTGCCGCGCTGCTCGTCTGGTGAGTCATCCCGATCTTGCTTGTCATTCATGTTGGAATTCCGCCAGTCGTCGGATTAGGCCGGTTTCCAGCTTTGTCATTACCGAACGGACGTCTCGCTCCTGTTCGGTGAGTGCCATGAACTCCTGCTCCACGGCCTCGCGCAGGTGGCGAAGATCTGTGCCGGTCAGGGCATTGCGCACGGAAACACGCACTTCATCCCCTGTCTTGACCAGCACGCCTTCATCCACCGCCACATAGACCTCGCCGTCTTCCGGTGTCTCAAAGGTCAATATCCCCGGTTCAAGCGCAGCCACGCAGTCCAGCCGTCGCGGCAGAATGCCGAAGGATCCCGAGCGACTTTCGGCGATCACACGAGAGACCGCTGTGCGTTCCAGGAAAACCGCGAACGGCAGCAGGATCCTAAGCCTCATGGAGGTCGTCGGCATGCTGACCCTCTCTGGTGTCCGATTCGTCCCCTTCGGAGCCGTCATCCTTCGATGAGTCGTTTTGGCCCTTCTCGAGGGCCTCGTCGACCGTCCCGATCATGTACAGCGCGCTCTCCGGCAGGTCCATGAACTCGTCGGCGAGGATGCGTTCGCAGCCATCCAGTGCCTCATCGAGGCTGACCAGCTTTCCCGGTTGCCCCGTGAACTGTTCCGTGGTGAAGAAAGGCTGCGTGAGAAAGCGCTCCAGCCGCCGTGCCCGGGCAACGACCTTGCGGTCGTCGGGCGAAAGCTGTTCCAGCCCGAGCATGGCGATGATGTCCTTGAGCTCCGAGTACTGGGCCAAGGTGCGGCGCACCTCTCGAGCCAGCCGGTAGTGACGCTCGCCGATTATGCTGGGGGTGGCCATCTTGGATCGTGACTGCAGTGGATCGGCGGCCGGGTAAAGTCCCTCCGCCGCGCGCTTGCGTGAGAGCACGATCGAGGCGGACAGATGGGAGAAGGTGTGTACGGCCGCCGGGTCGGTGAAATCGTCCGCCGGCACGTAGACCGCCTGGATCGAGGTGATGGCACCGGTGTCGGTGTTGGCGATTCGCTCTTCGAGTTCCGCCAGTTCCGTGCCCATGGTGGGTTGGTAGCCCAGCCTCGAGGGCATTTGCCCCATCAGGCCGGAGACCTCGGAACCGGCCTGGATGAAGCGAAAGATGTTGTCCATCAGCAGCAGGACGTCGCGATGCTCGTCGTCACGGAAATATTCCGCCATGGTCAGAGCGGCATGCCCGACCCGGAACCGGCTGCCGGGCGACTCGTTCATCTGGCCAAAGACCATCGCCATGTCCGACAAGACGCCGGCCTCTTTCATGTCCCGATAGAGTTCCTCCCCCTCGCGGCAGCGTTCACCTATGCCGCAAAAGAGACTGACCCCTTCCTGGTGCTCGACCATGTTGTGGATCATTTCGGTGAGGAGCACGGTCTTGCCCACCCCGGCACCGCCGAAAAGGCCGGCCTTGCCACCGCGCTCCAATGGCATCAGCACGTCGATGACCTTGATGCCGGTCTCGAAAATCTCGGACTGGGTGGAACGACGCGCCAGTGGTGGCGGCGCGTGATGGATGGAGCGCCACTGCAATCCCTCGGGCTGTGAGCCGTGGTCGATCACCTCGCCAAAGACATTGAACATCCGGGACAACACCTCTCGTCCCACGGGGGCCTTCAAGGGCTCGCCGGTGCTGGTGACCGCCATTCCCCGGCTCAGTCCCTGAGTCTGGGTCAGGGCCACGCCGCGCACGCGATGTGCGCTGACCTGCATCAGTACCTCGATCACGATTTGCTTCTCCGCGCCGGTGCGCAGCACGGTGTTGATGGGGGGCAGGTTTTCCTCGAAACTCGCCTCCACCACGCTGCCGCGGACCGAGACGATGACGCCCTCGACTGTTTGACTCATCGGTTGCTGACTCCCTCGATCGGGCTGATCGGCCTCCAACTAGGGTAGGCAATAGCGGCCAGCATCACATGGCCGTTTTCACAGGCCTTTGCGGAAAAGGAAAAGTATCGTCCGGCTGGGCAAGTCGGCGGGGATTGGCTATCTGCTGCGGCCGGACGCTCAGAATGGGCCGTGCGGCCGGAGGGCGAGATCTGGCTGAGATGAGCCTGGTGGGTGGCTAGGCAGCATGCGCGTGCTTAAGGCAGTTCCCAAGGGGAGGGCTCTTGCCAGCGTCATCAGAAAAGCGACAGAAATGAGTGGTGCGGGTGGCCGGACTCGAACCGGCACGGCCTTTCGGCCTGCAGATTTTAAGTCTGCTGTGTCTACCAATTCCACCACACCCGCGAGGTGCGTCATGCATGGCCGGGAGGGACGGTGCCGCAAGCGGTTGCGGTGCCCCGGGCTGTTCCGGCAGGAGGGGATTCTACCGTCTTTCCGCCTCGCTCGCGACTGACGTGCAAGCAGCAGCAGGTGCGTTACACTGACAGGTTCTTTCATTCAGCAGTTTACCGGGAGTCAAGCGCGTCCATGTCAGAAGCCAACGGTCACCACCCTGCGTTCACGTTGCAGCGCACCGTGCCGATCGAGGCACTCAACCTGACGGTCGAGGAGTATCGCCACGCAAAGACCGGGGCGCGTCACTACCATCTGGCCACGGACGACGATCAGAACGTCTTCCTGGTCGGTCTGCGCACGGTGCCGGAGGATTCCACCGGGGTGGCTCACATCCTCGAGCACACCGTGTTGTGCGGCTCGGAACGCTATCCCGTTCGCGACCCGTTCTTCATGATGATCCGTCGGTCGCTCAACACCTTCATGAACGCCTTTACCTCGAGTGACTGGACGGCGTATCCGTTCGCCTCCTGCAACGAGAAGGATTTCTACAACTTGCTCGACGTCTATCTCGATGCAACGTTCTTCTCCCGAATCGACGAGCAGGACTTCCGTCAGGAAGGCCACCGGGTGGAATTCGAGCAATGGGACGACCCGAAGAGCCCGCTGACTTTCAAGGGCGTGGTCTTCAACGAGATGAAGGGCGCGATGAGTGACCCCACTTCGGTGCTTTGGCAGACGATCGCGCGCGAACTGTTTCCGGACACGACCTACCACCACAACTCGGGGGGTGATCCGGAAAAGATCCCGGACCTGACCTACGAGCAGATGGTGTCGTTCTACAAGCGCTTTTATCACCCCTCGAATGCCGTGTTCATGACCTATGGCAACCAGCCGGTCGAGCGTCTGCAGCGCGAGTTCGAGGAGCGTGCCCTAGCGCGTTTCGATGCCATCGAGCCGGATTCGGCCGTGCCGGTGCAGCCGGCCTTCAGCGCCCCGCGTCAGGTCGAGGACGTCTATCCGCTGGACGACGAGGAGACCGCCGGCAAGACGTACGTCAACGTCGGCTGGATGCTGGGCGAGAGCAGTGATCTGGACGCCCGCCTCGAGGCCCAGCTTCTGGAAGGTGTGCTGCTGGAAAACAGTGCCTCGCCGTTGTTGAAGGCCTTGGAAACGACCGACCTGGGCGCCTCGCCCTCGTCGGTGATGGGCCTCGAGGACTCCCAGCGGCAGATGGTGTTCGTCGCCGGCCTGGAAGGCGCCGAGCCCGAACGTGCCGAGGCGGTCGAGCGACTGATACTGGAGACGCTCGAGGACGTGGCCAAGAAGGGGGTTGATCCGGAGATGGTCGAGTCCACCCTTCATCAACTCGAGCTGGAGCAGCGCGAGGTCACCGGCGATGGTTTCCCCTACGGCCTGCACCTGATTGTCCAGTCCCTGCCGGCGGCGATCCACGACAGCGATCCGATCAGCCTGCTTGATCTCGAGCCGGCCCTCGATCGCCTGCGCGAGAAGGTCGCCAATCCGCAGTTCATCCCCGCCTTGGTGCGTCGACTGCTGCTGGACAACGCGCATCGCGTGCGTGTGACGCTCAAGCCGGACACCGCGCTGTCGGTGCGTCAGCAGGAAGCGGAAAAGTTGCGCTTGGCGAAAATGCAGGCGGCCCTGAGTGACAACGAGGCCCAGGCCATCGTCGACCAGGCCAAGGCACTGGCGGCGCGTCAGGCCGAGGAAGGGGACCTCTCGATACTCCCCACGGTGACGCGCGAGGACATTCCGGCGGACATCGACATTCCGCAGCCGGTTCAGCACGTCCACCAGCCCTCCAGCCAGCGGTGGTACAACCGCAGCACGAACGGTCTGTGCTACCTGCAGCTGGCGATCGATTTGCCGACGTTGAGCCGTGCCGAGATGGAACTGTTGCCGTTCTACACCGGCCTGCTTACCGAATTGGGTGCCGGTGATCGCGATTACCTGGCCATGGCCGAGGCCGTGACCGCCAAGACCGGCGGGTTCTCCGCCAGTGCCTCCGTCCGGGCGGGCATCGAGGATATCCACCGAACCAGCGGCTACTGGCTGCTCTCGGGCAAGGCGCTAGTGCGCAATGCCGATTCGATGGTCGACCTGTTTCATCAGCACCTGGATGCCGCGCGCTTCGATGAGACCGACCGGATTCGTGACCTCGTCAGCCAGATGCGCTTCGGCAGCGAGCAGGGCGTCTCCGGCCGTGGTCATGTCCACGCCATGATGCTGGCATCCAGCGGCATGTCCGCCCGGGCATCCTTGCGTCACAACAGTGGTGGCGTGGCGGCAGTGCGTCGCATCAAGGCCATGGACGACGGGCTGGAGCAGGCCTCCTCGCGCCATGATCTGGCCGAACGCCTCGCCCGGCTGCACGAGAAGATCAAGGGCGGCCTGCGGCACTACAACGTGGTCACCGAGCAGCGCCATTTCACCGATCTGGCCCAGGCATTGCGTCCGCACATGCAGCATGGACGAACCGATGCGCCGTTCGACCTGGGACACCATCAAGAGCGTGTGCGCGAGGCATGGATCGGCAACCTGGCAGTCAACTACTGCGCGCAGGCGCATCCCGCCGTTCCGCCCAAGCATGAAGATGCCGCGGCACTGGCGGTGTTGGGCGGCTTCATGCGCAACGGTTTTCTGCATACCGCCATCCGCGAGAAGGGTGGGGCCTATGGTGGTGGGGCCGGCTTCGACGCCGAATCCGGCAGTTTCCGCTTCTTTTCCTATCGTGATCCGCGCCTGGGCGAAACGCTCGAGGACTTCGGCCGTGCCGTCGACTGGGTGGTGGACAACGCCCACGAGGATCGTAACGTCGACGAGGCGATCTTCGGCGTGATCGCCTCGATCGACAAGCCGGGTTCGCCGGCAGGCGAGGCGAAGAAGGCCTTCATGGACGGGTTGCACGGGCGCGGCCCGGATGACCTGCGCGAGATGCGCGCCCGGGTGCTGGATGTCAGCCAGGATGATCTCAAGCGAGTCGCGGAAACCTACCTGAGCAGCGACAGCGCCTCAGTGGGCGTGCTCGCCGGCCCGTCGCGGGAAGAGGATCTCGACGCGCTGGGACTGCGTATCGAGCGCCTCTGAGCATGGTCATTGCCCGGCTCGGAGTACACTGGCGAACGGATAGGAATCACGGCAGGGAGGCGGAGAGATGCGCTGGATGATCTGGATCGGGGTGGCGGCGAGCCTGGTGTTTGCCTACTTCCTGTTGCCCATCCTCAGTCCCTTTGTGGCGGGCTTCATCATTGCCTACCTGTTCAACCCGCTGGTGACGTGGCTGAATCGGCATGGCGTCTCGCGCACGCTGGGCGCCTCGCTGGTCTTCGTGGTCGCCGGCATTTTGCTGGTGCTCGCCCTGATCGCGTTTGTGCCAGTACTCATCGAGCAGACGGCCCGATTGGTCCGTGTTTTCCCCGAGTTTCTGGGCGTGCTGCAGAGCTGGATCATCCCCTGGCTCAATGAGCGGCTCGGCTTGACGCTGGATCTGGGACAGCTACGCGAACTGGCTACCTCGCATGTGGCGACCATCGGAAAAATGACTGCCGAGGGAGTGGGTACCATATTTGGCACCGGGTCGGCGGTGATGATCTCGGTGATGAACTTCCTGCTGATTCCCGTGGTGGGTTTCTATCTGCTGCGTGACTGGCCGGTTGTGATCGACCGGATCGGGCGCCTGCTGCCGAGGGCTTGGAGTGCCACGGTAGTCCGTCTGGCGCGCGAGTCCGATCGCATGCTGGGCAATTTCCTGCGCGGCCAGTTGGGGGTCATGCTGGCCAATGGCGTGACCTATTCGATCGGCCTGACCGCGATTGGTCTCAATACCGGCATCGCGATCGGCATGTTCGCCGGACTGGTCAGCTTCGTGCCCTACCTGGGGACGATCATCGGCATCCTGTTGGCGCTGCTCGCCATGTACATCCAGGCAGACAGCCTGTGGCCGCTGCTGCTTGTACTGGCGGTCTTCGGTGTCGGGCAGATGCTGGAAACGGTGGCTTGGCAGCCACGCTTCGTGGGTAACGAGATCGGGATGCACCCGGTGGCGGTGATCTTCGCGGTGATGGCCGGTGGGCAATTGTTCGGCTTTTTCGGCATTTTGCTGGCTCTGCCGGTGTCCGCGGTGCTGATCGTGCTCGGCCAGCATGCCGTGGGGGCCTATCAGGGCAGCGTCTATTACCGTGGGCGGCCGGCGTCACCCAACCTGCCGCCGGACCGGCGGGCGGACGAGCCGGCAGAGGATTGAGCCCACCATGCAGCAGATCCCGCTGGCCTTGGACCTGGTCACCCCAACGAGTTTTGAGGGGTTCATCGGCAACGACAACCTGCTGCTCAAGGCACTGTTGAGCGAGCAGGCCGGGGGGCATGGCGAGGAGCAGGTGTTCATTCACGGTCCCGGTGGGGCGGGGAAGTCGCACCTTGCGCAGGCGGCCTGTTACCACGCCGGCTCTCTGGGGCGACCGGCAGCCTATTGGCCGTTGCGCCAGTTGGGTGGGCAGTTGGCAGCCGCCAGCGAGCAGATCGAAGCCTTCGGTTTGGCGGTGATCGATGACATCGATGCCGTGATCGGTCAATCCGAGGGGGAGTTCGTGTTGTTCGACCTGATCAACCGGGCTCGCGAGGCCGGCGTACCGCTTTTGCTGACCGCCAGCCGGCCGCCGGCCGAGTTGCCGGTGCGGCTGCCCGACCTCGCCTCGCGACTGGCGTGGGGGGCCATCATGGCGATCCATCCGCCCACTGACGGCGAGAAGATCGAGTTGTTGCGCAACCGCGCCCAGGCTCGCGGCTTGGAGTTGCCCTACGCTGCCGCCCAATGGATGCTGGCCCACCTGCCGCGCGATCTCGGGACTCTACTGGGCAGCCTTGACCAGTTGGATCGCCAGTCGATGATCGCCCAGCGCCGGCTGACCATACCCTTCGTCAAGGAAGCGCTCGAATCGACGAGCGAGTGAACTCTTGAGCTCAATTCGTTCTGGGCGGCTTCACTCGCCGTCACCGGAGGGATGGGCAATCTGTCGGGAAGTAGGAGTGCCGGGCGGCCGTTGATCGATCAGAGGGTGATGAACCGACGTCTGAGCGATCTACATACTGTGACGCATGATGCGTTGCTTGTCGCGCTGCCAATCGCGCTCCTTGAGGGTGGCGCGCTTGTCGTGCGACTTCTTGCCCTCGCCGATCGCGATCTCGAGCTTGGCCTTGCCTCGCTTGAAGTACAGGGCGGTGGGTACGATGGTGAAGCCCTTGCGCTCGACCTGGCCGATCAGGCGCGCCAGCTCTTTCTCGTGGAGCAGTAGCTTTCTGGTGCGTGTCGGGTCGGGGTTGACGTGCGTGGATGCCTGCAGCAGCGGCGTGATCACCGCCCCCAGCAGCCACGCCTCGCCGTCCTTGATGATGACGTGGGCCTCGGCGATCTGGGCCTTGCCCTCCCGCAGTGCCTTGACCTCCCAGCCTTCTAGTACCAGTCCGGCCTCGAAACGATCGCCAAGAAAGTAGTCGAACTTCGCTTTCTTGTTCAGCGCGATGGTGGACTGGCCTTTGCCGTTGGTGGGGTTTTTCTTGCTCATGCCTGCATTCTAGCAGGAGTGCGGCGTGTGCCGGCATTGGTTGGCCGTGGCGTTGCGGTCCATGCGCTTGGCCGTAACGCTGCTGTGGTGGTAGCTTTCACCCACTTCGATCCGCGCGCCCCGGGACGGGGGCGGGTCCCGCTTCGCCACAAGCCGAGAGGAAGCCTGGTGTCTGCTCAGCATCTAGAAAAACACCCCCAGTGGTCCGGCCGACTGGCCTTCATCCTGGCATCGGCCGGGTCGGCTGTCGGACTGGGCAATATCTGGAAGTTTCCCTACATCATGGGCGACAACGGCGGCGGCGCCTTCGTGTTGATCTACTTGGCCTGCTTGCTGATCGTCGCCACGCCGATCCTGATCAGCGAGGTAATGCTCGGCCGGCGAGCCCGGTCCAATCCGATTTCCGGTATGGCCAAACTCTCGCACGAGGCCGGGGTCAATCCGGCATGGCAGCTGATCGGCTGGATGGGGGTGCTGACGGGGTTCCTGATCCTGAGTTACTACTCGGTGGTGATGGGCTGGTCGCTGGCCTACATCGAGAAGGCCGCCGACGGCGCCTTTGTCGGGGCGAGTGCCGAGACTGTGCAGGGCCTATTCACCGACCTGATCTCCAACCCCGGCACACTATTGTTCTGGCACACCGTGGCCATGCTGATCACCATCACCGTGGTCGCACGCGGGGTGCGCGGGGGGCTGGAGCTCGCCACGCGCATCATGATGCCGTTGCTAATCGCCATCTTGGTGCTGCTGTTCGGTTACAACATCGGCACCAGCGGGTTCGCCCCGGCAATGACGTTCATGTTCGCCCCTGAATTCTCCCAGGTCACGGCGGAGACTTTCCTGGTTGCCCTTGGCCATGCCTTTTTCACCCTGAGCCTCGGGATGGGCGCCATCATGGTCTATGGCTCGTACATGCCTCCGGGCACCTCGATCGTGCGGGCGGGGTTCTGGATTATCGCGCTGGATACCGCGATCGCCTTGCTCGCGGGCATGGTGATCTTCCCGATCGTGTTCTCCAACGGCATGAGCCCGGAGCAGGGCGCCGGGCTCATCTTCCAGACGCTGCCGCTGGCGCTTGGCGCCATGGAATGGGGCTACTGGCTGGCGATCGTGCTGTTCATCCTGGTCTCGATCGCCGCCTGGACCTCGGCGATTTCCCTGGTCGAGCCGGCGGTATCCTTTCTCTACGAGCGTTTCGGGGTGCACCGGCTTTACTCGGCCATTGGCGCCGGCGTGGCCACATGGACGCTGGGGGTATTCTCGGCGCTGTCATTCAACCTGATCGGTGACTTCACGTTGTTCGACAGGAACTTCTTTGAGTTGATGGAGTTTCTGACCGCCAATATCCTGCTGCCGGCCGGTGGCATGCTTATCGCCGTGTTCGCCGCCTGGCGTATGCGCTCGATGGACTCGCGCCAGGAACTGGACCTGGGGAACTGGGGGTATCGCTTGTGGTGGTGGCTGGCTGCCGTGGTGGCCCCGGCCGGGGTGGCGCTGGTCTTCCTCAACGGACTTGGCCTGTTCGGATAATCCGCGCCGGCCGGCTCGGGGCCCCTCTCTGCTAGACTTGCTTAAACGCTGCATGAGGTGATTTGTCGCCGCTATTTCGGGATGTGCCTCGCGCACCCGGCGGCATTCGGTCCATGCACTCCTTCGCGTAGGTCGCTTCCTCCGAAGGTTCCGCCTCAGCGGGACGCTCGACGAGCGACGAACGGCATACCCAACGACAAGGGCGACCCTTTCCCAGCATGAGTACCACCATCGAGCGACAGGTCGACGTGCCGTTTTCGGCGTTGCAAATGTACGCCCTGGTCAACGACATTGATGCCTACCCGGATTTTCTCCCTTGGTGTGAGAAGACGCAGATACTGCGCGCCTCGGGCGATGAGGTGGAGGCCAGCATCACCCTGCGCAAAGGGGCGATTCGCAAGAGTTTCGTCACCCGAAATCACAACGAACCGGGGTCGCGGATCATTGTGACCCTGGTGGATGGTCCTTTCCGACACCTGGATGGGTATTGGGGGTTTGAGGACCTGCCCGAGGGTGGCTCGCGCGTCACTCTCGACATGCGTTTCGAGTTTGCCAACCGGTTTCTCGAGCGGGCGATCGGACCGATTTTCCGAGAGATCGTCAAAAGCCTGGTGGGAGCCTTCCGCAAGCGGGCTTTCGAGGTCTATCCGCGCGAGGACGGCGAGAGGTGAGGGTCGAGGTGGCATATGCACGGCCGGATGTGCAGGTAATACTCGAGGTGGATGTCGCCGAAGGGGCGGCCGCCGAGGAGGCCATTCGCAAGAGCGGCATCCTCGAGCGCTTTCCGGAGATCGATCTTGGTAGCCAGAAGATCGGCATCTTTTCCAAGGTTGCTCCGCTGTCGCAGGCACTGCGCGAGTGGGACCGGGTCGAGATCTATCGGCCCTTGATCGCGGATCCCAAGGCCGCGCGGCGGGAGCGGGCGCAGAAGAACGGCGATGCGACCGCGGCGCGCAAGAAGACGGAGGCCCAGGAGCGACAGGCGCCGCCGGGCAACGAGTGAGAGGGGTAGGGCGGAGCGTATTCCATTTCGACTGAATCCGTCTCAGGGGCGGGTCCAGGTTGGAGCGGATCCTGTTAGAGCGGGTCTTGGGCCGGCGGGGTCTGCAGTTGGGTGTCTTCGCCGGTGCCCAGCGAGTACGGCGTGTCCGACGTTTCCCCGGTTGCTGGCATGCCACTACCGGCGGCCGGAGAGGTCACTTCGGCCTCGTCGGGCAACTCGGCACTGTTCATCGAGGGAGCCTTTGCCAGGTCCATTCCGTCACGGCGGATCGAGGCAATCCGACCGCCACGGTCATATTCGATTACCAGGGTGTGCCGGAAGGCCTTTTCCTTGCCCCGCTTGTCGTAATACACATAGGTATCACGCTGCCCGGTGTGGAAGATGTCCTCCAGGTTGGGGGTGCCGAGCAGGTTGCGTACCTGTGACTGCGGCATCCCCTCGTAGAGGCGATCGATCTGCGCTTCTTCGAAGATGTTTCCCTGCTGGATGTCCGGCTGATAAATCTGGATGAAGCTCGGCACGTAGACCGATGAGCAGCCGGTGAGCAAGACGGCGACGAGAGGAAGCGAGAAAAGTTGACGCTGCATGATCCTGGTAAACCTGTTCTGGGGAACCTGGTGGTCGTGTATGGGCGTTTCGAAATGCGCCACCAATGATACGCCGTCTGGCCGGTGATGCCAGCGGGCCGTGCCCATCTCGGTCCGTTCGCTCCGGGCAGGTCGGCATCTTCGGTTACAATCGGCGCACGCAAGATCAACCGCGCATGCAAAATTAACGAGGGTATGAATTTTGGAACCCAGCGATCTGAAGAAGGCCGGCCTCAAGGTCACCCTCCCGCGGGTGAAGATTCTCGAGATCATCGAGAGTAATCCGGATTGGCACATGAGCGCCGAGGACGTCTACAAGGAATTGCTGGCCCGGGGTGAAGAAATCGGGTTGGCCACCGTCTATCGGGTGCTGACTCAGTTCGAGACGGCCGACATCCTCAAGCGACACCAATTCGAGGGCGGCAAGGCAGTCTTCGAGCTGATCTCGAAAGGCGATCACGATCACCTGGTGTGTGTGAAGACCGGGCAGGTGGAGGAGTTCCACGATCCCATCATCCAGGAGCGCATCGCCAAGATTGCCGACGAGTTCGAATTCGACCTGACCGACTATTCTTTGGTGATCTACGGCATCAGCCGCCGCGCCACCGGCAAGAAGTAATATCCCGCCCCCGGTACGGCCAGCAACCGCCCGCCCCTCTCTTTGGGGCGGGCGGTTGTCGTTTGCGCTCCTTAGCTGCCGTTCAAGCCGAGCTGCCTAGTAGTTCGCGGGCGTGCGCGCGGGTCTGGTCGGTGACTTCCCGCCCGCCGAGCATGCGGGCCAACTCCTCGATGCGCTGATCGGCCGTCAGTGCCCGCACCCAGGTTCGGGTCGAGTCCGAGAGTTCTTCTTTTTCGATGCGTGCCTGATGATGTCCGTGGGCGGCGACCTGGGGTAGGTGGGTCACGCACAAGACCTGGCGCGAATCCCCCAGCGCCCGCAGATGGGCCCCGACGATCGCCGCCGTGGCGCCCCCAATCCCGGTATCTACCTCGTCGAAGATGAAGGTGCCCACCGGGTCGTCACCGGCGGTGAGGGTCTTGAGTGCCAGACTGATGCGCGCCAGTTCACCGCCCGAGGCGATCTGGTCCATGGGGGCGACTGGCTGGCCCCGGTTGGCGCTGATCAGGAAGGTCACCTCGTCGATGCCACGCTCGCCGCGTCGCTCCGCCAGCGCGGGGTGGGTTTCGACGCGCACCTCGAATTCCCCGTTGGGCATGCCCAGTTCGCGGATGGAGGCCTTGAGACGCTTGGCCAGCTCTTGCGCCGAAGTGTGGCGTTGGCGACTGACCTCGGTGGCCAACTCGTCATAGCGTTTGCGGTTGTCCGCCAGGCGGGCTTCGACCTCGCCCAGCGTGGAGCCCGCCTGCTCGAGTCGCTGGTATTCCTCGCGCAATTCGGCGACGTGTTCGTCGAACATCTCCGGTGAGACGCGGTGTTTGCGGGCCAGGTCGTGCAATGCCTCCAGTCGCGCCTCGACCGTGGCCAGGCGCTCCGGGTCGGCATCAGCGGACTCCAGTCGGTCGCGCAGGGTGTCGACCGCCTCGCTGATCTGGATCTGGGCCGTCTGCAGGGTCTCGATGACCGGACCGAGTGCCTCGTCGAGATCCGCGATCCCCGAGAGTGCCTGTTCGGCCGCGCCGATGCGATCATGGGCGTTGCCATCCTCGTCGAAAAGTGCCTGCATCTGGTCGGCCAGCACCTGCTGCCATTCGCCGATGCGTGACAGGCGCTTGAGCTCGGCATGCAAATGATTGAATTCGTCGGGCTGTGGATCGAGTCGCTCGATCTCCTCGAGCTGGAATTCGAGGAACGCCAGCCGGTCGGTTCGACTGGCCTGCTCGGCGCGGTGCGTCTCGAGGCGTTGCTCGTCGGTATGGATGGCTCGGCTGAGTTGCGCGAGTTCCTCGACCTGGTCCTTTAGGTTGCCAAAGTGATCCAGCAGCCCCAGTTGCGTCCGGGTCTGCATCAATCGCTGATTCTGGTGCTGGCCGTGGATGTCGATCAGGTGTCGGCCGATCCCCTTGAGGGTCTGGCCGGGCACAGGGCGGCCATTTATCCAGGCCCGCGAACGCCCGTCGCGCGAGAGCAGGCGGCGCACGATCAGTGGCAGCCCGCCGTCGATTGCCTCGTCGTCGAGCTCCTGATCGATGAGCCACTGGGCGGCGGGACTGTCGGCCGGCAGCAGGAATTCGCCACTCACCTCCCCCTGGTCGCAGCCGGTGCGCAGGAGGTTCATGTTGGCCCGCTCGCCCAGCAGCAGGCCGATGGAGTCGATCAGGATCGACTTGCCCGCCCCGGTTTCGCCGGTCAGGGCGGTCATGCCGGCGCGAAAGTCGAGTTCGAGCTGGTCGATCAAGGCAATCTGGCGGATCGAGAGGGTGGTCAGCATGTTGGCAGGCAGTCCCTTAATCGTGATTCCGAATGAAGCCAGGTGTCAGAATGTCTGCTCGCTCCAGCCGAGCTTGTCCCGGAGCAGCGAATAATGATCGTGCCCGGCCGGATGGATCAGCCGAATATCGTGTACGTACTTGGAAATGCTCAGCACGTCGCCGTATTCCAGCGGCTGATTTAACTGGCCGTCGAAGCTGACCACGCCGCCGCCGCGCGAGCCTTCCACTGGGCAGATCTCGATCAGGTGGCGCGCGTCGACCACGATGGGGCGATAACTGAGCGTGTGGGGGCAGATGGAGACGATGCCCACCGCATGCAGGTCGGGTGCGATCAGCGGCCCGCCGGCGGACAGGGCATAGGCGGTCGAGCCGGTCGGGGTACACACCACCACTCCGTCCGAACGCTGCTGGTTGACGAGGGTGCCGTCGATGCACATCTCGAACTCCACCATGCGAGCCGGGTCGCGCATCTTGAAGGTAATGTCATTGAGTGCCACCGCTTCCATGATGCGCACATCGTTGCGCATCAGGCTGCCCTGCAGCAGAAAACGGCGTTCTTCGCTGTAACGTCCTTCAAGGATGGCCGCGAGGTGTCGTTGGACCTCCACAGGTTTCACGTCGGCCAGAAAACCCAGCCGGCCCAGATTGACGCCCAGGATGGGGACATCGTGTTGGCACAGGGAGCGGGCCGCATTGAGCATGGTGCCGTCGCCACCGATCACGACGATCAGGTCACACTTGATCCGGTCGCGCGAAAAGCGGCGGACAGGGATGTTGGGGTCGGGATTTTCCGCCCCGTCCTCCAGGGCCCAGTCGACGCCGTGGGCTTCGGCGATGGCTACGAGGTTTCGGTAGACCTCAGCTAGCGGTTCGCCACCATCGGGCTTGATAATGATGCCCAGCCGGGGGAAGGCCGGTTGGTCGCTGCGCTCACCTGCGTCGGCTTTGCGGCGGTCCTGATTCAAGGGTATGTCTGATTGCTTCATGGAGATTCCGTGTCGGTCAACTACTGCCCGACGACCATTTCAGGCCGATGATGCCAATAACGATCATGGCAAGGAACAGCAGGCGGCTGGCGGTTACCGGTTCCTTGAGCATGAGCATGCCAAGCAACGCCACGCCGGTGGCCCCGATCCCGGTCCAGACAGCATAGGCCGTTCCGACGGGGATCTCGCGCATGGCGATCGCCAGCAGATAGAAACTGATCCAGGCCAGTGCCAGCACGACTACCGAAGGCACCAGACGAGTGAAACCGTCGGTGAATCGCAAGCCACTGGCCCAGACAATTTCCAGCAGACCCGCCAGCAGCAGGATGATCCAGGCGTTCATGAACGGGCGTTCTCTCGGCTCGGAAAAATGGAAGCGGTGCTACACCGGCCGCGTGCTGCTGGCCGGTGGGGCATGAGATTTGGCCCAGTCTAGCAAAACCCGGGCGAACAGAATGCCGGCACACGTCACGCGCGGCAGGATGTTTGGCACTCTCATCGGCCGAGTGCTAATTTACTTGACCGGTGGGATTTCGTCCTGCCCTTGCGCCTCTAACATCGAAAGGGGCGCGGGGCAGGTTTCCCTGCGCCGATTCAACCCAAACAGGTTGCGTGTATGACTGATGCTTGGAGTGAACTGCCTGAACGGGCGCAAACCTTGCTGCGGGTGCTGATTGATCGCTATACCGACGAGGGCGCCCCCGTCGGTTCGCGGTCGCTGGCCCGCATGTCGGATCTCAACCTGAGCCCCGCCACGGTGCGCAATGTCATGGCGGACCTGGAAGACCTGGGGCTGGTGCGCGCGCCGCACACCTCTTCGGGACGGGTGCCTACCGAGCTGGCCTATCGCCTGTTCGTGGACTCGCTTCTGGTTTCTCCCTCGAAGGTGCCGGTGGATGCGCGGCGCCTGGAGCGCATCTTGCGCGAGGCCGCCGAGGACGATCCGCAGCATCTGGCCGACACGGCCTCCAACCTTCTCTCCAGCCTGACCCAGTTTGCAGGGGTGGTCACCATTCCCTCCCGGGCGCGGGCGCTGTTCCGGCAGATCGATTTCGTTTCGCTGTCCCCTGGGCGGGTATTGATGGTGCTGGTCACCAATGATGGCGGGGTGCAGAACCGCATCATCCATCCCGGCAAGGCCTACAGCCAGAATGAATTGACCCGCTTTGCCAATTTCCTCAATGAACGCCTCAACGGCCAGTCGATCGAGGCGTTGCGGCAAGTGTTGGTGGGGGAACTCAAGAACACTCGCGAGCAGATCGAGGGCAATTTGGCCGAGGCCGTCACCCTGGCCGAGCGAGCAGTGGAGGCGGTCGAGGACAAGGCCGACGTGGCAGTCGCGGGGCAGGTCAACCTGATGGGGCTCGACGAGCTGGGCGATGTGGCTCGCATGCGGCGGTTGTTCAACGCATTCACGGAAAAGCGTGAACTCGTCTCCCTGCTCGATCAGTGCGAACGCGCCGAGGGTGTGCAGATTTTCATCGGTCGCGAGTCCGGCTCGCCCACCTTCGATGAGTGTGGCGTGGTGGGCGCCTCCTACGGCATCGACAACGAAGTGGTGGGCGTGCTGGGAGTGATCGGTCCCAAGCGCATGCCATACGACCGGGTGATCTCGATCGTCGATGTGACCTCCCGGTTGCTCTCAAGCGCTCTGTCGCGGCAGTAACTCTCGCGATTCGGCCGTTCGGCCGAACTGCCTAACCCAGCCCTTGAAAACCGATCGGATGCCCCAAGAGTCCGGGCATCACGCGATTTATTCATCCCGTTTTTTCAGGAGAGCTTCGATGACGGACAAGTCGGTCGATCAAGAAGACATGAACCAGGACAACCCCGATCAGCCTACCGAAGGCGAGGTCGAGGGCCGGGCGAATCGCGGTGGCGAGACCAGCGAGATCGAGCAATTAAAGGCGCAGCTGGCCGAGAAGGAAGAAGAGCGTCTGCGCATGGCCGCCGAGATGCAGAACATGCGTCATCGCACCGAGCGCGAAGTCGAGTCGGCCCGCAAGTTTGCTCTGGAACGTTTCGTTGAAGGGCTGCTGCCGGTGGTCGATTCGCTCGAACTGGGCATCGAGGCGTCCAGGCTGGAAGGGGCCACCCTGGAAAAGATCCGCGAGGGGGACGAGATGACCCTCAAGATGCTGACCCAGACGCTGGAGAAGTTCGGTGTCGAGCCGATTCATCCGATCGGTGAGCGCTTCAACCCCGACCAACACCAGGCCATGACCATGCAGCCGCACGAGGGCGAGCCCGATCACGTCGTCGACGTGATGCAAAAGGGCTACCTGCTCAAAGAGCGCGTCGTGCGTCCGGCGCTGGTGGCAGTGTCCAAGCCCAAGCAAGACTGAGTTTTTCGCTGCCCCGGGTTGAAAAATCCGGGGACGACCGCAAGTCGACGGTCAAGAGCGCGAAGCCGCGCCGAGAACGCAGCCCGATAGGGCGACCGCGCGGCTCAACGCAATCAAACAGAATTGCACGTATTCCCACACGAATCTGGAGACAATAATTATGGGCAAGGTAATCGGTATCGACCTGGGGACCACCAACTCCTGCGTCGCCATCATGGACGGCAAGTCCGGCAAGGTCATCGAAAACGCCGAGGGTGCACGTACCACCCCGTCGGTGGTCGCCTACACCAACGACGGTGAAGTGCTGGTAGGCCAGCCGGCCAAGCGCCAGGCGGTCACCAACCCGGAAAACACCCTGTACGCGGTCAAGCGACTGATCGGCCGCAGCTTCGACGAAGACGCGGTGCAGAAGGACATCAAGCTGATGCCCTACAAGATCGTCAAGGCGGATAACGGCGATGCCTGGGTCGAGGCCAACGGCAAGAAGATGGCGCCGCCGGAAGTGTCCGCGCGCATCCTCATGAAGATCAAGAAGGACGTCGAGGCATACCTGGGCGAGGAAGTCACCGAGGCGGTCATCACCGTGCCGGCCTACTTCAACGACAACCAGCGCCAGGCGACCAAGGACGCCGGTCAGATTGCGGGCCTCGAGGTCAAGCGGATCATCAACGAGCCGACGGCCGCGGCCTTGGCGTATGGCATGGACAAGAAAGAAGGCGGCGACCGCAAGATCGCGGTCTACGACCTGGGTGGCGGCACCTTCGATATCTCCATCATCGAGGTCGCGGACATCGACGGCGAGAAGCAGTTCGAGGTCTTGTCCACCAACGGTGACACCTTCCTGGGTGGTGAGGACTTCGACAACCGTCTGATCGACCACCTGGTCGACGAGTTCAAGAAGGAGCAGGGCGTCGATCTGTCCAACGACGCGCTCGCCATGCAGCGTCTCAAGGAAGCCGCCGAGAAGGCCAAGATCGAGCTGTCCTCGACCGAGCAGACCGACGTGAACCTGCCGTACATCACGGCGGATCAGAGCGGTCCGAAGCACATGAACATCAAGATCACGCGGGCCAAGCTCGAGTCGCTGGTCGAGGAACTGGTCAAGCGCACCATCGACCCGTGCAAGACGGCGCTCAAGGATGCCGGCGTATCGGCCTCCGATATCGACGACGTGATCCTGGTGGGCGGTCAGACCCGCATGCCGAAGGTGCGCGACACGGTCGCCGAGTTCTTCGGCAAGGACCCGCGCAAGGACGTCAACCCGGACGAGGCCGTGGCCGTCGGTGCCGCGATCCAGGGCGGCGTGCTCTCGGGCGGTGTCTCCGACGTGCTGCTGCTTGACGTCACGCCGCTGTCGCTCGGTATCGAGACGATGGGCGGGGTCATGACCAAGCTGATCGAGAAGAACACCACCATCCCGACCAAGGCGAGCCAGACCTTCTCGACCGCCGAGGACAACCAGACCGCAGTCACCGTGCACGTGCTGCAGGGCGAGCGCGAGATGGCTTCGGGCAACAAGTCGCTGGGCCGCTTCGACCTCACCGAGATCCCGCCGGCACCGCGCGGCCAGCCGCAGATCGAGGTGACCCTGGACATCGATGCCAACGGCATCCTGAATGTCTCGGCCAAGGACAAGGGCACCGGTCGCGAGCAGAAGATCGAGATCAAGGCGAGCTCCGGCCTGTCCGAGGAAGAAGTCGAGCGTATGGTGCAGGACGCCGCCGAGCACGCCGACGAAGACAAGAAGCAGAAAGAGCTTGTCGAGGCGCGCAACCAGGGCGATGGCATGATTCACACCGTCGAGAAGACCCTCTCGGAGGCGGGCGAGGCCCTGACCGACGAGGACAAGAAGCCGGTCGAGGATGCCATTGCCGAGCTGCGCGAGGCGATGAAGGGAGACGACAAGGCCGAGATCGATGCCAAGATCGAGGCGTTGTCCCAAGCGTCCGCCACCGTGATGCAGAAGGCGCAGGCAGCCCAGGGTGGCGAGGCCGGTGGTGAAGCCGGCGGCGAGCAGGCGAAGCAGGACGAGGATGTCGTCGACGCCGAGTTCGAAGAGGTCAAGGACGAAGACAAGAAGTAAGTCGTCGACACCACTGACCAGTGGATCATCCGCCCTCCGGGGTGGATGATTTTTTGTGCCCCGTGACACATGTTGCGTGGCACACATCTTCTCAAGACGGGTCGGCCCTTACGTGGTGCGGCCCGTCACCGTATTGAATTCCGTGCGGCGTGGCCGGGCGGAAAAACGAGACAGCCCTAGAGATCGACCATGGCAAAACGTGATTACTACGAGGTGCTGGGGGTCAGCAAGAATGCCTCGGCCGACGAACTGAAGAAGGCCTACCGCCGGCTGGCAATGAAGCATCATCCGGATCGCAACCCGGATGACGAGAAGGCCGAGGGCCTGTTCAAGGAAGCCAAGGAGGCCTTCGAAGTTCTGTCCGACCCGCAGAAACGTTCGGCCTACGATCAGTTCGGTCATGCCGGCGTGGACGGTCAAGGCGCCGGCGGCTTTGGCGGGGGCGGCTTCGGCGGCGGTGCCGGGTTTGCCGACATCTTCGGTGATGTCTTCGGGGACATTTTCGGCGGCGGTCGTGCTCGAGGCGGCGCCTCGCGCGGTGCGGATTTGCAGTACAACCTCAAGCTCACGCTGGAAGAGGCGGTGCGCGGCACCACCGTCGACATTCGCATTCCCACGACAGAGCCATGCGAGACGTGTGACGGCAGCGGCGCCAAGCCGGGTACCGGCAAGACCACCTGTTCCACCTGTGGTGGCCAGGGCGCGGTGCGTATTCAGCAGGGATTCTTCTCCATCCAGCAGCCTTGTCCGGACTGCGGTGGGGAAGGGCAGAAAATCGAGGATCCCTGCACCGATTGCGGTGGCACCGGCCGGATCGAGACGCAGAAGACGCTTTCGGTCAAGATCCCGGCGGGGGTCGATTCGGGCGACCGCATCCGCCATACCGGCGAAGGCGCGCCGGGCGAGAAAGGCGGCCCCCCGGGGGATCTGTACATCCTGATTGACATCAAGCCGCATCCGCTGTTTCGGCGTGATGATGCGGATCTGCTGTGCGACATGCCGATCAGTTTCACCACCGCAGCGCTGGGTGGCGAGATCGAAGTGCCCACGCTCGACGGCAAGGTCAAGCTGCGCATCCCTGAAGAGACACAGACAGGCAAGGTCTTCCGTTTGCGCGGCAAGGGTGTGCGTCCGGTGCGCGGCGGTGCTCAGGGCGATCTGTTGGTGACCGTGCATGTCGAGACCCCGGTGAAGTTGAACAAGGAGCAGCGCGAGTTGCTCGAGGCTTTCGAGCGCACCTTGGGCTCGGACGATGACGGCGTGGCAGAGAAACACCGGCCACGCCAGCACTCGTTTCTCGATTCAGTCAGGCGCTTTTTCGACGATCTGCGGGGCGACTGAACCCAGCCCCAACGGGGGTCGGCCGCCGGGTGGGGTGCCCGGCGGACGCATTGACTTTCCGGCATAGAGTCTATATATTCCGGTTTCCGCGAACATTGGCTTTAAGAGTGATGCCGGGCCCCATTTGGGGCTTTTTTCTTTTCCCGGTTCGCTTTTCGGCGACGCGGTGTTCCGGCAGGTTTTCCAGAGGGTAGACGAGACACGTGCAGAGAATTCCGGCAGCGATCGAAGAAATGCTCAAGTCCGAGGTCGAAGACCTCGGTTTCGAGTGGGTCGGTGGCGAGTTCCGGGGCGGCCCGGGCGGGTTGCTGCGCGTGTATGTCGACCACTCCGATGGCATGAACCTCGATCACTGCGCCGAGATCAGTCGCGCGATCAGTGGTGTGCTGGACGTCGAGGATCCGTTCCCCGGCGCATACCGGCTGGAGGTCTCCTCGCCGGGCGTCGAACGGCCGATGTTCCGCACGGCGGACTTTGCCCGTTTCGTCGGGCACCGAGTGCGCCTGCGCCTGTACAAGCCGGTGGCGCGGCAGAAGAAGTTCGAAGGCGTCATCCAGGGCGTGGACGGTGAGAACATCACTGTGTTCGTCGAGGACGTGGGCGAGCTGGTCTTCCGCTTCGAGGAAGTCGAAAAGGCCAATCTGGTTTACGAGTTTGCAGACAACAGCAAGCGTGGTCGCGACAAGCGAAAAAAGCGGCGCGCGGCGCAGAAATAGAGCGATCTGGCTAACAACATGAACAAAGAAATCCTTTTTGTCGTCGATTCGGTTTCCAATGAAAAGGGCGTCGATCGCGATGTGATCTTCGAAGCCATCGAGGCCGCGCTCGCTCAGGCGGCGCGCAAGCGTCACGGTGGGGACATCGAGGCCCGCGTCGAAATCAACCGCGAAGACGGCAGTTATCGTACTTTCCGTCGTTGGCAGGTGGTCGAAGGCGAGACGTCCGAGCATCCTGAGCGCGAGATGATTCTCGAGGCCGCCCAGATGGACGATCCCGAGGCTCAGGTCGGGGATTACATCGAGGAAGAGATCGAGTCGGTCGAGTTCGGCCGGATCGCCGCCCAGGCAGCCAAGCAAGTCATCGTGCAGAAGGTCCGCGAGGCCGAGCGTGCCCAGGTGGTCGATGCCTACATCGACCGCAAGGGCGAGCTGGTTATGGGGCTGGTCAAGCGCATCGATCGCGGCAACGTCATCCTGGATCTGGGCGGCAACGCCGAGGCCATGATCCCGCGCGATGAAATGATCGGACGTGAGGCCGTTCGCCCCGGCGACCGTCTGCGCGGCTACATCACGGATGTGCGGCACGAACCGCGCGGCCCGCAGATTTTCGTTTCGCGCACGGCGCCCGAATTTCTGATCGAGCTGTTCAAGCTCGAGGTGCCGGAGATCTCGCAGGGTCTGATCGAGATCGTCAACGCGGCCCGCGATCCGGGGCTGCGCGCTAAGATCGCGGTGCTGTCCAACGACCCGCGTATCGACCCGGTCGGCACCTGCGTGGGCATGCGCGGCTCGCGGGTCCAGTCAGTGACCAACGAGCTCTCCGGCGAGCGGATTGATATCATTGTGTGGGACGAAAACCCGGCCCAGTTTGTGATCAATGCCATGTCGCCGGCCGAGGTCATCTCGATCGTGGTCGATGAGGACGCCGGAAGCATGGATGTCGCGGTGAGTGAGGAAAATCTGTCCAAGGCCATCGGTCGGGGCGGGCAGAACGTCCGCCTCGCCAGCCAGCTCACCCGCTGGCAGATCAACGTGATGAGTGAGGAGCAGGCGCTCGAGAAGGGTGAAAGCGAAACCCGTCGCCTGACCGAGCAGTTCATGGAAGCCTTGGATGTCGACCAGGAAGTGGGTGAAGTGCTGGTCGAGGCCGGTTTCACCACCGTCGAGGAAATCGCCTACGTTCCCACCGAGGAGCTGCTCGAGGTCGAGGGTTTCGACGAGGGCATTGTCGAAGAGCTTCGGAACCGCGCTCGGGACGCCCTGTTGACCATGGCGATTTCCGGTGGCGGCGAGGCCGAGGAAGAGACCGAGTCTTCCGGCGAGGCGTTAACGCTTGAGGAGATCGACGGCATGACGGCTGAGTTGGCTGCCAAGCTGCGCGAGAACAACATCAAGGACTCGGAAGACGTCGCCGAGCTCGCGATCGACGAGTTGATGGAGTACGAAGGAGTGGACGAGGAGCTTGCCGGCCGGCTGATCATGGCCGCCCGCGCACCCTGGTTCGCCTGATCGGCCGATTCGGCCGAAGCCCCCTGCCACCGGCGAGTGCCGGGGCATAGTTTTCAAGTTTTGATAGTTTGCAGGACCACAGGAGTCGTTAATGTCCGAGGTCACGGTTAAAGAATTGGCAAAAGTGGTTGGCGCCACCCCCGAACGGCTGCTTGAGCAACTGGCTGAAGCAGGCGTTCCGGCTGCCTCCGTGGATGCCAGTGTCAGTGACGACGACAAGATGAAGCTGCTGGCCCATCTGCGCAAATCGCGCTCGTCGAGCGAAGGAGAGGCCAAAAAGCCGTCTTCGCGTATCACGCTCAAGCGTCGTTCGCAGGAAGAAATCAAGGTCGGTGGTGGCGGTCGCGGTAGCAAGACCGTGGCGGTCGAATACCGTCGTCGTAAGACCTACGTGCCGCGGGACGAGGCGGCAGAGACTGCCGAGACCGAACAGCCGCCGGAAGAGGTGGTCGAGCAGCCGATAGCCGAACAGGCACCGGAAGCGCAAGCTCCGGCCGCGCCTGTCGAGGAGAAGGCGCCCGAGCCGGCCGAGGAAGTCACTCCGGCCGAGGAAGCCACTCCGGTCGAAAGCGAGCCGGCGGCCACCGAGGCCGAGCCGGCCGCGACCGAAGAAGAGTCCACGGCGGAACAGGCTGTCGAAGCCGAGGCGGAGAAGATCGCCGAAGAACTGGAAGAGCCTGCCAAGGCCGCTGAACCGGAAGCCCCTGCGGAAAGCTCAGCCGAAGAGGCGCCAACCGACGAGGAAGGTAAGCCCAAGTCACGATTGCGCATCGTGGCCATGCCGGAAGAAGCTCCGGGTACCCCAGTCTCCCCCGACGAGGCCAAGCCCAAGCGTGGCGGCAAGCACGGCGGCAAGGGACGGCACGCCCGCGAAAAGTCGCGTGAGGAACTGCACCTGGGGGCCGGTGCGGGTCGTCGCCGCAAGAAAGGCAAGAAGGGGGCGGCCTCCAAGACTGCCGTGGCCACTCGCCATACTTTCGAGAAGCCGACCGCCCCGGTTGTTCGCGAGGTCAGCGTGCCCGAGTCAATCTCGGTAACCGACCTGGCACAGAAGATGGCCGTCAAGGGCGTCGACGTGGTCAAGGTCCTGTTCAACATGGGCGTGATGGCCACCATCAACCAGGTGCTCGACCAGGACACCGCGATCCTGATCGTCGAGGAGATGGGCCACAAGCCGGTCGCCCAGTCCGAAAGCGCGATCGAAGACGAAGCGCTCGAGCAGGTTGAGCAGGGCGAGGCCCAGTCGCGTCCTCCGGTGGTCACTGTCATGGGCCACGTGGACCACGGCAAGACATCCTTGCTCGACCATATCCGCCGCGCCAAGGTCACGGCCGGCGAGGCCGGGGGCATCACCCAGCATGTGGGCGCCTACCATGTCGACTCGCCGCGAGGCACGGTAACCTTCCTGGATACCCCGGGGCACGAGGCGTTCACCGCCATGCGTGCCCGCGGTGCGAGCGCCACCGACGTGGTCGTTCTGGTGGTGGCCGCCGATGACGGCGTGATGCCGCAGACCAAGGAAGCGATCCGCCACGCCCGGGCCGCCGAAGTGCCCATGGTCGTGGCCGTGAACAAGATCGATAAGTCCAGTGCCGACCCCGAGCGGGTCCGCAGCGAGCTGGCGCAGGAGGAGGTGGTCTCCGAGGAGTGGGGTGGCGACACGCAGTTCGTGCATGTCTCCGCGCACACTGGTGAGGGCATCGACCAGCTGCTCGAGGCGATCCTGCTGCAGGCGGAGCTTCTGGAGCTGAAGGCGCCCGTACAAGGCCATGCCATCGGCACGGTGGTGGAGTCCTCGCTGGAGAAGGGCCGCGGCCCCGTGGCGACCATCCTGGTCCAGAGCGGCACGCTGAAAAAAGGCGATACCGTGGTCGTGGGTCAGGAGTATGGCCGGGTGCGCAATCTCCTCGACGAGGCGGGCAAGCCGGTCGAGTCGGCCGGGCCGTCGATTCCGGTGGTGGTGCTCGGGCTGTCCGGTACGCCGGATGCCGGTGACGAACTGGTGGTGATCGAAGACGAGCGCAAGGCGCGCGAGATCGCCGAATTCCGTGCTGGGAAGATGCGCGAGTCGCGTCTGGCCTCGCAGCAGGCCGCCAAGCTCGAGAACCTGTTCGAACAGATGAAGGAAGGCGAGGTCGAGTCCCTCAACGTGTTGGCCAAGGCCGACGTGCAGGGCTCGGCGGAGGCGATACGCGACAGCCTGCAGAAGCTGTCGACCGAGGACGTCAAGGTGAACGTCCTGATGAGTGGCGTCGGCGGGATCAACGAATCCGACATCAACCTTGCCGCCACCTCCAAAGCGATCGTGATCGGCTTCAACGTGCGAGCGGACGCCGCGGCACGCAAGACCGCCGGCGAGCAGGATGTGGAGATCCGCTACTACTCGGTCATCTACGAGATGCTCGACGACGTCAAGGCCGCCATGACCGGCCTGCTGGGCACCGAGACCCAGGAGAAATTCGTCGGGCTGGCCGAGGTGCGGGACGTGTTCCGTTCGCCCAAGCTTGGCGCGATCGCGGGCTGCATGGTCACCGAAGGGCACGTGCGCCGGAACAATCCGATCCGCGTCCTACGCGACAACGTGGTCATCTACGAGGGCGAGCTCGAATCGCTGCGCCGCTTCAAGGAAGATGTCCAGGAAGTCCGGGCCGGCATGGAGTGCGGGATTGGCGTGAAGAACTATAACGACGTCAAGGTCGGCGACCAGATCGAAGTGTTCGAGCGCATCCAAGTCCAGCGCACCCTGTAAAAGAAGGCGAATTCATGGCTCAGGGCTTTCAGCGCCACCAGCGGGTGGCGGAACAGATCAAGCGGGAGATGGCCGAGATCATCCGTGATACCGGTGTGGACAGCGGGCCCAATGCACCCCTGACCCTGCTGACAATCACGGACTGTGAGGTCTCGCGTGATCTGGCCTACGCTCGCATTTTCTACAGCGTTCTCAATGCCGAAGAGCAGCCGGTGGCCCAGCAGTGGTTCGAAGAGGCCGCCGGGCACCTGCGCAGTGAGCTGGGCCACCGGATGCGACTGCGGATCGTGCCGCAGCTGAGCTTCATTTTCGACAACTCGATCGAACAGGGCATGCAGATGGATGCCCTCATTCGGGCAGTGCGCGAGAATGAGCCCGATGACGAGGAGTTGGACAGCCCGTCGACCGACGATGACAGCGCCGACCAGCGCTGACCGACGCGGGAGTCTGTATGGCTAAGCGTCGTGGTCGCCCCATCAACGGCATTGTGCTGTTCGACAAGCCCCTCGATATCAGCTCGAATCATGCGCTCCAACGGGTCAAGCGGCTGTTCCAGGCCGCGAAGGCGGGTCACACCGGCAGCCTCGACCCGGCTGCCAGCGGATTGCTGCCGGTCTGTTTTGGCCAGGCGACGCGGATCTCCGGCTTGCTGCTCGACGCGGACAAGACCTACCGGGTCACCGGCCGCCTCGGCACCAAGACCGACAGTGGGGATCTTGAGGGCGAGGTAATCGAGGTCCGCGAGGTTCCGCCGATCGACGAGGCACGGATGGAGTCGGTATTGGCGGGGTTCCGTGGCCGCGTCGAGCAGATCCCGCCGATGTACTCGGCCCTCAAGCAGAACGGCAAGCGGCTCTACGAACTGGCGCGCGAAGGCAAGACCGTCGAGCGTAAGGCTCGGACCATCGATTTCCACGATATCACGCTGGAGCGCCTCACCGAGGAATCATTCACCCTGCGGGTGCATTCCAGCAAGGGTGCTTATATCCGTACACTGGTAGAAGACATCGGCGATGCCCTCGATTGCGGTGCCGTGGTCACCGAGCTGCGCCGGATTGGGCTGGGCCCCTGGTCGATCGAGCCTTCCGGGGACCAGTCTGGCCAGCGCGGCTGGCGGCTCGATGAGCTCGAGGAGTTGGCCAGCGAGGGCGGGCTCGAGGCTCTGGATCGTGTTATTCTTCCGACTGATTCCGCGCTTGACGCGTATCCGGCCGTGGTGCTGGACGCGGCGAGCGTCAACCCGATTCGCCACGGTCATCCAGTGTTTGTGCCCAAAGCGCCACAAACCGGGTGGTTTCGACTGTACTCACCCGACGACCTCTTCCTGGGTATGGGGGAAGTGCTGGATGACGGGCGAACTGCGCCGCGACGTTTGTTCGCGGCGTTGTAAGGGGCGCTGACGCGCCCATGGCATTGCGGGACGGTGCCGCCAGCAGACTCGGCTGGACTACTGACCCGCGATGGACTTCAAAGCATCACCCAGGCAGACGAGGAGAGATTTCCCATGTCATTGAATGAAAAGACCACGGCAGAGATCGTTGCCGAATTCGGCAAGGACGCGAACGACACCGGTTCCCCGGAAGTCCAGGTCGCACTGCTGACCCAGAGAATCACCCACCTGACCGAGCACTTCGGCACCCACAAGCAGGATCACCATTCCCGCCGTGGCCTGCTGAAGTTGGTCAACCAGCGGCGCAAGATGCTGGACTATCTCAAGTCCAAGAGTCTGACCCGCTATCAGGAACTGATCGCGAAACTCGGCCTGCGCAAGTAAGCGCAGTCGGAGCAAACCCGTCGCACTCCGGCGGGTTTTTGTTTTTGGGGCGGCCGACGAGCACGTCGGCCACCCGACCAGATTACGATTTCACCAGATAAAGGCAGGAGCCAGACGTGGCAGTCACGAAACAGTCCTTCGAATACGGGCAACACACTGTGGTGCTGGAGACGGGCGAGATCGCCCGGCAGGCCAGTGGTGCGGTGATGGTGACCATGGGAGAAACCGTGGTGCTGGTGACGGCGGTCGTCGCGCCGAAGGCCGAGCCGGGCAAGGATTTTCTGCCCCTGACGGTGGAATACCAGGAAAAGTTCTACGCCGCCGGGCGCGTGCCGGGCAGTTTCTTCCGCCGTGAAGGCCGGTCGACCGAGGCCGAGACCTTGGTGGCCCGCCTGATCGACCGGCCGGTACGGCCACTGTTCCCCAAGGGCTTCTACCACGAGACGCAGGTGATCGCGCAGGTGCTGTCCCTGGATCCGGAGGTGGATGCTGATATCCCGGCACTGATCGGCGCATCGGCTGCTCTGTCGCTGTCGGGTGCGCCTTTTGCCGGCCCCATCGGCGCGGCGCGCATAGGTCACGTGGATGGCGGGTTTGTCCTCAATCCGAGTCCGGCCCAACTGGCCGAGTCCCGCTTGGACCTGATCGTTGCGGGCACGGACAAGGCCGTGCTGATGGTGGAGTCCGAGGCCGACCAACTGTCCGAGCAGACCATGCTGGATGCCGTGATGTTCGGGCATGAGCAGATGCAGGCGGCCATCGGTGCGATCAAGGCCCTGGCCGCCGAAGCGGCCAAGGCGCCGATCGAATGGACCCCGCCGGTCGACAACAGCGCCCTGGCCGGCGAAATCGAGGCGGCCTTCCGTGCACAGATCGAGTCGGCCTACCAGGTGGCGGACAAGGCCGAGCGGGGAAGCCGTCTCGGCCAGATCCGCGGCGAGATCCGGGAGCGCTTCGTCGATACGGATGCCGAGCCGGCCGTGACCGAGAAGACGGTCGACGGCCTGGTGAAAGGCATCGAGTCGGACGTGGTGCGAGGCGACATCCTGGCCGGCAAGCCACGCATCGACGGACGGGATTCACGCACGGTGCGGCCGATCAGCATCCGCACGGGCATCCTGCCGCGCGCGCACGGCTCGGCGCTGTTCACGCGCGGCGAGACTCAGGCTATGGTAGTGACCACGCTGGGCACGGCCCGGGACGCGCAGATGATCGATGCGGTTGGTGGTGAGCGCAAGGAACCGTTCCTGTTCCACTACAACTTCCCGCCGTTCTGTGTGGGGGAGACCGGGCGTTTCGGCATGCCCAAACGTCGCGAAATCGGTCATGGCAACCTGGCCCGCCGCGGCGTGATGGCGGCCTTGCCGCCCGCCGCGGAATTCCCTTACACCATTCGGGTGGTCTCGGAGATTACCGAGTCCAACGGCTCGTCCTCCATGGCCTCCGTCTGCGGCGCCTCTCTGGCCATGATGGACGCCGGCGTACCCATGAAGGCCCCCGTGGCCGGCATCGCCATGGGCCTGATCAAGGAGGACGACCGGTTCGTCGTGCTTACCGATATTCTGGGTGACGAGGACCATCTGGGCGACATGGACTTCAAGGTCGCCGGTACTGCTGCGGGCATCAACGCCCTGCAGATGGATATCAAGATCGAGGGTATCAACCGCGAGATCATGGAGGAGGCGCTGCGCGAGGCTCAAGCCGGCCGCACGCATATCCTCGGCTGCATGGGCGAGGCGTTGGCCGAGGCGCGTACCGATCTCTCCGCGCATGCGCCGCGCTTTATCACCATGCGGATCAACCCCGAGCGCAAGGGCGACTTGATCGGCAAGGGAGGCGCGACCATCCAGGCCCTGACCAAGGAAACCGGCACTCAGATCGACATCGGCGAAGAGGGCGTGATCACCATCGCCGCACCCAACGGCGAGGCCGCCGAGGAGGCGCGCCGCCAGATCGAGTTGTTGACCGCTGAGTTGGAGGTGGGCAAGGTCTACCACGGCAAGGTGGCGCGGGTGGTCGATTTCGGTGCCTTCGTCAATATCGCGCCGGGCAAGGACGGGCTGCTGCATATCTCCGAGATGGCCGAAGGCCGCGTGGAGAACGTCACCGATGTCGTCAACGAGGGCGACGAGATCGACGTGAAGCTGCTCGAGATAGACAAGCAGGGACGCCTGCGGTTAACGTTGAAGTTTACTCGTTGATTTCTTAAGGGACCTTGTCACGGATATTTCCTCTGCCGCGTCTTATGTAGAGGGATGACCCGCCAGCATCAAGTGGCTCCACTAAGCCAGAGGTTGAGAATGCCCCCATCTTCCGACGACAAGTCAGCCCAAGAGCGGCTGGACGAGGTCGTGCAATCAGTGCGGCTGGCACGCCAGCCGATTGTCGATGTCGACTTGAACACGATTGGCTATGAACTGCTCTATAGGGCGGCTGATGCGGATCGCGTCGCGCGTATCGGCAATTCCAACCAGGCCACCGCCTCGACCGTTCTCAATGCCCTGAGCGAGATCGGTCTTGAAAGTCTGGTGGGAGGCAAACTGGCCTTCATCAATGTGCCCGCCAAACTGTTGTTCAGCGACGTCCTCGAGGGCATCGGTGCCCGTGGCGTGGTGCTGGAGATACTCGAGACGGTCGACTGCGGCGCGCAAGCGGGCGAGGCAATGGATCGGCTCAAGAAGGCGGGCTATCGCCTCGCGCTCGACGATTTTCCTCCCGACTTGATGGGCAAGCCCTGCGTGGTTCACAGTCACTACGTCAAGTTCGATGTGCTTGAATCGGGCGTTGACCGGGTGATCGAGGCCGTGGCTGTCTCCCACCGGGCAGGGCTGAAGGTGATCGCGGAGAAAGTCGAGGAGTGGGATGAGTACGACCGGCTGCGGGCGGCCGGGGTGGATTATTTCCAGGGACACTTCGTCTCGCGGCCGGAGATGGTGGTTCGACCCACAGTGCGCGCCAGCAAGGCCAACTTGATGGGGCTGTTGATCTTGCTGCAGGACGACGACGCCCCGATGGGCGAGATCGTTGATCGACTAAATACCGATTTAGCGCTGAGTTATCGCCTGTTGCGGCTGGTGAACTCGGCGGCTATCGGGCTGCGGCGTCAGGTCGAGTCCGTCGATGACGCGGTGCGCATGCTGGGTCTTAATGCCGTGCGTAGTCTGGTTTATCTGTCTGCACTGACAGGGGTGGACGGCAAGCCCCCGGCGTTGATCCATAACACCATGATCCGGGCGCGCTTTGCCGAGTTGCTCGCAAGGAGCAGCCGTTCCGTCAATCCATCTACCGCCTTTCTGGTCGGGTTGTTCTCCAACCTCGACGCTTTTTACAACCAGCCCATGGCCCAGCTGATCGAGGAATTGCCTCTGAGTGAAGACATCACGGCGGCGTTGCTCGAGGGCCGGGGCGCACTGGGCGAGTTGCTCGAGTACGTGCGTTTCTATGAGAAGGGGCAGTGGCTGGAGGGCGATGGCGATGAAACTGTCGAGTCGCTCAATGCCGTGGCACCCACCTGCTATCTGGATGCGGTGCGCTGGGACGAGGAGCTGCGCGCGGCCCTCGGAGGCGCCTGACGGACCAGCAGGTCGTGAAACCCTCGGGTCACCCTGGTGAAGACACGCACACGCTTTGAGATTCGAAGAGCCTCAGGGAACACGGGCATGAAAAAAGACCGTGAGCGGATGGGTTTGCGCCACCGGCCTCTTGTCTTTTCCCCTCAGTCGGTTTCTAGAATCGGCCGATGTTGGGGTTGATATAGCTGAGCAGCTCGCTGTGCTGGCGGTTCATCCGGCGGATGATTTCCCGGATGCTGTGCACGATTGCCCGCATGACCTTGTATACCAGGATCGGGTGATCCACCAGCAGCGCTTCCAGGTGGGTCCGGTCGAGGGTGACGACTTCTGCTTCACCCACGGCGCGCAACGTGGCGCTGTGAGGCGCCCCGTCGAGAAAGCCCGATTCGCCGGGCAGGTGAGCGGCTGCGAGCAGGTGTAGTGTGTCCGAGAAGCCGCGACCGGTGTCGCGGCTGACCGCGAATCGGCCCGAAATGATCACGAACAGCGTGTCACTGGCCACGCCCTCCTGGAAAAGAACCTCGCCGTTCTCGACCGTTCGGCGCAGGCAAACCTTGGCCAACACCCGGCACTGCTCGTCATTCAGTTCCTGACCCAGCGTGGTCTGCTTGAGTTCGTCACCACTTACCACTTTTTGCGTCATGTTCGTTCCTGTTGCCTTGAGACTGGTGCGCGAGGAGCGGCCGCTCAGGGCAGCGCCTTGAGCGGCTCGGCCGGCAGACCGTCCATGTCAGTTGATGCCTCGTCCGGCGCCGTCGGTTCGGCCTCGCCCGTGTCTGTTTCTTCTCGTTCCACCAGCGAGCGGACATCGTCGGTGATGATTTCGACAGTGGCGTCCTCGCGCAGCTCGGTGATCATGTCGTTGACGGCCTCGCGACGGACCTGATCCTCGAGTTCCGGACGTAACTCTTCGAAGGCCGGGGCCGGGGCGTGGCGGGTGTCCTCCAGCTTCAGGACGTGCCAGCCGAAACGTGTCTCGACCGGCTCCTCACCGATCTCGCCCGGCTGGAGGGCATCCACGGCCTCGGCGAACGGCTCCACCATCTGATCGAGGCTGAACCAACCCAGGTCACCGCCGGTCTCGGCCGAACCGGGATCCTCGGAGTGCTCTTTCGCCAGCGCCGCAAAGTCCGCCCCGTCCTCGAGTTGAACCAGAATCTCGCGCGCTTTCTCTTCGGTATCGACCAGGATGTGCCACGCCCGGTGTTGCTGATCGTCGGCATATCCCGCGGCCACTTCCTCGTATGCACCGCGCAGCTCGTCTTCGCTGATTTCCAGCCCGGCAACATAGCCGGTCAGGTAGGCGTTGGCCAACTGGTTGTCGATCGCGTTCTGTATGCGGGCCTGGGTGCGCGGCGCCTCATCAAGGCCTTCGGCGCGGGCCTTGTCGGCTAGCAGGCGCAACTCGACCATCCGGCTGACGAGGCGATCCTCGGGGACCTCGGCACCAAGGTTTTCCTTCACCACCAGGAGGTTTTCCCGGTACAGCGGGCTGCCGTTGATCCGGGCGATCACTTCGCCGCCCTCGATCGTGGCGAAGCGATCCGCATCCACCTGGGTCATCTGGTTGCCCAGCGGCGTCTTTTCGGCGGACTGGGAGCGGTCTTCACCGCCGCACCCGGCCAGCAGGCCAGCGGTGAGCAGCAGGCCGCTGCTCATGGCAACGGCCAGGCGGCTACGACGAAATGGGCGGGTGCGGGCGAGGGAAGACTGGGTTTCCATGAACGGGTTCCTTTGATCGGTCATTGCTGGTTGTCTGATTCTTGTCGCGATTCTGTGTTTGTCAAACGGTGGCGCGGAACACCGGCTTATAGGGCCGGACATCCACCGATTCGTACACGCCGGCAATCATGAACGGATCCTCCTCGGCCCAGGCCTTGGCGTCTGCCAGTGTTTCGAAGGCTGCCAATATCAAGCTGCCGGAGAAGCCTTGATCCGGATCCGAGGGCACGATGGGTAACGGGCCGGCGGTGAGTATGCGGTTCTCGGCCTGCAATGCATCGAGCCGGGCGCGATGTGCCTCCCGGTTCGTAATGCGAAGTGGCAGGCTGTCGACTCTGTCTTGAGCAAAGATCATAAACCATTGCATGGCGGCCTTGTCCTCCCAGGTTGTCAATCTTTCTCCACATCACGTCCATCGGGGCGCGATTCCTCGGCTTGGACTTCGGCGGGTCGCTCGGCATAGATGCCCAAGTAAAGTCCTTGCAGAATCATGAACAGGAAGGTCATGCCCATCAAGCCAAACAGCTTGAAATTGACCCAGACGGCCTCGGAAAACTGATAGGCCACCAGGATGTTGGCCACGCCTGAGACGACGAAAAAGCCCACCCAGGCCCAGTTGACCCGATGCCATATGCTGCTGGGCACCTGGATCACGTGTTCCATCATCCGCTGGACCAGCGGCTTCTTGCCAATGAATGCGCTGCCGAGGAAGACCAGGGCGAACAACCAGTTGAGGATGGTGGGTTTCCACATAATGAACAGTGGGTTGTGCAGGATGAGGGTCATGCCGCCGAACAATATGATCAGACCGGCCGAGACCCAGTGCATTCGCTCGACCTTACGCCACATCAACCAGCCGACGCCGATCTGGACCACGGAGGCGATCATGGCGACGCCTGTGGCGACATAGATACCCTCGAGATGATAGGCCCCGAAGAAAAGCAGGATGGGGAAGAAGTCGAACAGGAATTTCATGATGCTCTGGGATCCGGTCTGTGCGGTCGCCTCAGGGCTGTGAGGCCGGTTGCAGTTACACTAACATGGGCCTGCCGAAGTGGGGAGCGATACCCCTCTCTCGGTGGCGTCACCGCGCGGTCAGCGCGGGTCTCGCGTCAGGCGGGACGACCGGCGCGGCCATTTTAAGTTCAACTGACAAGTTCAATCGAGAGTCGCGATCATGACCCGAACGCTAGATATTCACCCCGATACGCCCCAAGGGCGTCTGGTGGAGCAGGTCGCCCAGGCGATCGCCGCCGGAAAGGTGGTGGTCGTGCCCACCGATTCCGGCTATGCGCTGGCCTGTCGCCTGGAAGACAAGAATGCCCTCGAGCGCATCGCTCGCATCCGTCGTGACAATGGGCCTCATCATATGACGCTCTCGGTGCGGGATTTATCCGAATTGGGCTTCTACGCCAAGGTAGATAACATCCAGTTCCGCTTCCTCAAGAATCATATCCCCGGTCCGTACACCTTTATCTTGGCCGCGACTCGCGAGGTGCCCCGTCGCCTGCAGCACGAGAAGAAGCGCTCGCTGGGTCTGCGCGTGCCTGCTCACCCCGTGTTGCGGGCGATTCTGGAAAAGCTTGAGGCCCCCATCCTCAGCGCCTCATTGGTGATTCCCGACGTCGACGAGTCGCTGGATGATCCCGAGTTCTTCCCAGATTCGGTCAAGCGGCAGGTCGATCTGATCGCCTCGGCCGGGTTCTGCGAACAACTGCCCTCGACCGTGATCGATCTCACCGGGGACAACTTCGATGTGCAGCGCGAAGGGCTCGGCGGCGTGCCGCCGGAGTTGGCGGAGTGATACCATTCGTGTCGGACAATCGGTCGGGCCTGTGCCGTGTTTGAACTCTCGATCTTGCAGAAGATCGCTATCGGCATCGTGCCGATCCTGCTGGCGGTAACCGTCCATGAGGCCGCGCACGGCTACGTCGCCAATGCCCTGGGGGATCCCACCGCCAAGCAGGCCGGGCGGCTGACGCTCAACCCCATACGCCACGTGGACTGGCTGGGCACCATTATCGTGCCCTTGCTGATGTTCATCTTCACCCAGTTCGTCTTCGGCTGGGCCAAGCCGGTGCCGATCAATGCCGCGCGTCTGCGCGAGCCGCGCCGCGGCATGTTCCTGGTGGCCGCGGCAGGGCCGGGGGTCAACCTCCTGATGGCGGTGGGCTGGGCGCTGGTCACCGCGTTTGCCATCAAGGGCCTCGACGGCGGCGCGTGGTATGCCGAGCCCCTGACCTTGATGGGGCAGGTGGGCATCTTCGTCAACCTGATCCTGGCCGTGTTCAACCTGCTGCCCATCCTGCCTTTGGATGGCGGGCGGATGCTGGTCTCCCTGCTGCCGGTGTCCTGGGGGGCGGCGCTCAGTCGACTCGAGCCCTGGGGGCTGCCGATCGTCGTCGTCCTGCTGGTTAGCGGGGCGCTCTCGGCCATCCTGTGGCCGATCATGGGCACGTTGCTGGGTTGGTTCAACGCCTTGATCCATGTCTTCTGAAGTCCATCCGGCCGGTTCATCGTCGTCTCGCTGGGAGGATGCGACCCCGCGCGTTTCCGGTAAGCCGATGGAGCAGTTGCCACTGGATCTCTATATCCCGGTGGATGCGCTGGCCATCTGGCTGGAGCAGTTCGAGGGACCGCTGGACCTGCTGCTGTACCTGATTCGCAAGCACAACATCGACATCCTCGAGATCCCGGTCGCCCGGGTCACGGAGCAATATCTCGAGTACCTCGAGCTGATGAAGTCGATGGCGATCGAGCTGGCCGCGGAGTATCTGCTGATGGCCGCCTGGCTGACCGAGATCAAGTCACGCATGCTCCTGCCGCCGGAGCCGCGCGATGACGAGGAGGAGCCGCTCGATCCCCGCGCCGAATTGGTCGAGCGCCTGCTCGAGTACGAACGGACGACCCGCGCGGCCGGTTGGCTCGATGAGCACCCGCGGCGTGATCGTGACTGGTTCGCCTTGGAAATCGACCCGCCGCCCAGCCTGCCGGCAACGCCGGTGCCTGCCGACCTCGATGGGCTGATCGGCGCCATGAAGCGATTGGCGCGCGAGGGCAGCATCAAGCAGGCGCATCACGTCCGGGCCGAACCACTGAGCGTCCGCCAGCGCATGACGGCCATCCTCGACGGCCTGCAGTCGGGCCGGCCGCGTCCGTTGGCGGATTTCTTCCGTCCGGAGGAAGGACGCATGGGCATCGCGGTGTGCACGGTGGCGATTCTCGAGCTCTCGCGCACCCGTGCGATCGACTGGGAGCAGAACGAACCCTATGGACCGGTTTCTCTGTACCGGGTGGAGGTCGGGCCGCTCGAAATGGAGGAAGACGCATGACAGCCAGCCGATATACCTTTACCGAGCCCCCCGAGGGTCTGGTCGAACTGGTCGAGGCCCTGCTGCTGGCCCATCCCGAACCCGTGTCGCTGGAGGCGCTGGGGGGTATGGTCGGTCAGGAGACCGATGCGGCTTTGCTCGAGTCGGCCCTGGACCGGCTG
>JAABTF010000063.1 GCA_011389965.1 Halothiobacillus sp. | reverse complement strand
GGCGCGAGTGGATTCGAACCACCGACCCCCACCATGTCAAGGTGGTGCTCTAACCAACTGAGCTACGCGCCTGTCGTTCAGTGGGAGCGCATTCTACCGCCTCTTTGCGGGGTGTCAACTCAAATTTCCGCCTCGATGGAAAATCTGATTTCGGGCCCGTGGCCCAAATATGGCCCAAATGTGGCCCACATCGTCTCAGGGCATGATCCCGGGCTTGGGTCGAAACGAATACCACCTTGAATTGGGCCATGTTTCGTGGCCCAGGTCATCCTCTGAGGGACGAAATTGCTTCGGCGTTTAGGAGGGTTACCTCGGCGGTACCAACCATCGACGACTATCAGCAGTTTCCGGCTGACCACGTATTGTGGAGCACGAGTTCGGTCAGTCAGTGCGCCGACAATGCGGCCGCCGAAGAACCCTTCGGCGTGTTTAAAGGAGAGCGGGCCAACCGGCGTCGATACACTACCATCGCCGAGTCCAGACAGGATGTGTTCGATTTCATCGAACGCTTCTGCAACCCGAGGGTCCGCCGGGGAATTCAGGCTAACGACAACGCCTCGCCCCTCACCCAACCGGCCGCCGAACAGGGCAGAACCCTTGCTCGTTCCGACACGAAAAAGGCCCGCCATTGGCGGGCCTTCGATCAGGGAGTCGTGTTGTCTCCCGGAACCGGGAAGCAGTCGGATCAGATGAGTTCGGGATGATGCTTCCGAGCGGATCGGATCACGCGCATCTGGCGCTCGGTAGCTCTTTCCATGACTACCTTGTAGACACGCTTCTTCTCCGCTGACGACGCATTGCGCACAAAGTTCGAGAGCGGGCTGGAATAGCCTTTCGTCTTTCTCTTAACTAGGAAGTCTTTCATCGCGTGCCTTGGATCATGATCCTTTGAGAAGGGTACGGAGCATCCGCTCGAGGGACTCGGGATCGTATCTTTCGGGTATGTGGCTGTCAACGTTGTCCACGTTGGCGAAGAACACCTTGTTCGAGTTGTCCGTATTCTTTAAAAGTAGATCAACGACGACCCTTTTGCCGAATCGGCTCTTGATTTGGTTCACGACTTCGCGTGCGGAAAAGTATTGCTGCACGAATGTTTCAAGGCGGATGCGTCGTCCTTCCTCAGCCTCTCGCGCCATCACGAAATCCCACGCCAGTGTCGGTTCCTGATAGACGTAGATGATTTTCACGGGCCGTCCCTTGCGGATCGAACGATCAATGTTCTTCTCCGCCACACCGTAACTCGCCAAGGTTCCGTCCAGAAGGAAGCTCTGTCGTTGCTTGAACGCTCGATCAACTACGCGTTCGACCAGTAACGACACAGCCTCTTGGAAAAGCCAGGCGTTGCCTCCTCTGTAACCCGGAATCGACTCGCGCAACTCATCAGGATCAACCCTCAGTACCGGCGGGGAATCGCCATCCAGACCAGCCAGCAGCTCGATCGACGCCTCCGTCTTGCCGGCACCGGGAGATCCCGCCATGAACACGGAAACCGGATCCGACTCAGGCGGATACACCTCGGGGTCGGTTAGTTCTCTTGAAAGCCGGGTGCGGTTTTCCTTGATGTAGCGTAAGGCCTCCTCCCTGATTCTGGTTTCCTCACCCGTCATCCGGTCTTCCATATCTGTGTAGACACCTTGAAGGATTCATGCCGTCGGCCCCGCGGGGCGGCTTCAACAGCCGGTTTAGTCCCACACCCAAAAGCGGCGTTTGGTGTCGATTTCAGGGGCAGGGATAAACCACTGATGGTTTAAGCGTAGCTAGGGTAGCTGAACATCAGACCGCTTTCGTTGTAGTCAATAAATCCAGGGGCGAATCGCAAGCTTTGCCAGAGCGGCCCGATAGACTGAATCGCACCCACTTTTCTAGATGTGCAGTCCCGCATCCCGGGGTTGAGTCGGAACGAATGCCACCTTGATTTGGGCCATGTCCCGGGGCCGACGCTATTTGAGCTCGGAGTCTGGCACGTACTGAGCGACCTCGCCGAGATCCACATCGAAGAATCGGCATAACGCGTCGAGATTGTCGGTCGTGGTGTTGTAACCACGCTGGTTGGCGATCTTCGACAGTGTCGTCCTATTGATCCCTGTCTCCTTGGCCACTTCATCGAAGGTCACCCGCCGGGATTCCTGGAACCCCTTATCAGCCATGAGCTCCTTGAGCCTGAATCGGATCATGCACACCTCTGTTAAATACACGCATCATTTGTGCTTGACAGGTACGTTTGTTGCGTTTAATGTTTGTTGCGTAGAGTTAACAAACGTCACTGAAGATGCACAAAGGAGGTAATCATGGCGGGACTGACCTACCTGAGTCCAGCGCAAGTTGCCGAGCGACTCGGTTTCTCGACCCGTTATTTCAGGAACGTGGTCATGCACGATCGTCTGCTCGAGGGTGTGCACTACTGCCGACCCTTCGGTGGACGAAAGATCCTGCTTGTCTGGGAAGAGGTGGAAGCCGAACTCCTCCGTGACTTGCCTGGGGTCAAGCGTGATGCGATCGGAGCGGCTGCCGGAATCCCGATGTCCGGGGGGAACTTGGTCTCAAGAAGCAAGTGCAACACTTCGGCGAACTGTGTCGGCGAATCGAGCTCGACGGGCTACAGGGCATTTAACCGGACGTGGCACAACGGGCGGCCGAGCAGCACGACACCCTGGCGGACTTCCGTGAGCAGGTGTTCGGCCAAGGCCAGCGCACGAGCCGATCGGACTCGACAGACCTTGCTGCGGATGGCCTGTCCGCCGGCAATCAAATGGTGAGCCTTTTCAAAAATGTCCGCAAAAGTGGGGCAGAACCCGGCAGAGGGTGTGAGGGACGAACGAGCGGCTGCCGGGGCCATCGGCCAAGGGCATGGCGGTGACCGCATCGCGATCCCTTGGCTGTCATCTGGCGGGGTCAGGCCAGCACCATGGAGTGGCCTCGGAGTGAGTCGAATAGAGTCGCTATTCGCCTCAGTCCGTGAGCCGAATCCGGTGCCGGGGCAGGGGACATGGCGGCTCACACTTGAGCGGTTCTTGTCCCCATTCAGCGCGTGAGGGGTCGCGCTGCTGGGGCCATCGGGCAGAGCCTGGAGTCAGCCGATAGGCAGACTGGACAGGGAACCCCAGGTAGGGAATGGGCGCGTCTCGACACGAGCTGATCGCGGCGGACACGGCGGGCACACTTGCCTCGGGAGGAGTCGTGCTGCTCGTCAGGAACGGCTCAGGACCTAGGCCTGAAGGCTCTCTCCAGATGTATATGAGGAGTCCGGCCGCTACACGGTGTCAAAAACGAATCATCACACAACCGTGGTGACACGACGAGATTGGCCATGGATTGGTGAAAAATGTGGTTGTTCGTGGTTGAATGACGCGCTTTGGTTTCCTGGAAGTGCCCAGCGGGCATGGTCCGAGTCAGGGAACCGGTACAGATCCTTTGGATCCCGTCCTGTTGCTAGAAGGGCCGGGGGACTGAGCCAAACTGACAACGTCAAGGGGACTTTCAATGAGCCTTTCTCGTCGCGAATTTCTGCAGATGCTCGCCGTGGCCTCGGCCGCCGGCATCAACCTCGAAACCGCCCAAGCCGGCACCGGCACGCAGCGTGTTGCCAGCTCTGTCAAGGCGAACAATGCCTCGAGCAACATGTACGAAGTGCCCAAGTTCGGCAACGTGTCGATCCTGCACATGACCGACATGCACGCCCAGCTCAAGCCGGTCTATTTCCGTGAGCCCAACATCAACCTCGGCGTGGGGTCGATGGAAGGCAACCCGCCGCACCTGGTGGGCGAGCATTTCCTCGACTACTTCGGCCTGGAGCCGAACACCCCGGCGGCCCATGCCTTCACCTGCCTTGACTTCGCCGAAGCGGCACGCAAGTACGGCAAGGTCGGCGGCTATGCCCACCTGCTCACCCTGATCAAGCAGATGCGCGAGCAGCGTCCGGGCGCCTTCCTGCTGGACGGCGGCGACAACTGGCAGGGCAACGCCCTGGCCCTGTGGACCGACGCCCAGAGCCAGATCGACGCACAGAAGATCGCCAAGCCGGACTTCTTTACCTCGCACTGGGAAGCGACCTACACCAAGGACCGCATGCTCGAAGGCATCGCCGACCTCGAATCCAGCACCGACATGGCCTTCGTCGCGCAGAACATCCTCGACTCTGATTTCTACGAGCGCGTGTTCAAGCCGTACGTTATTCGTGAGCAGAACGGCGTCCAGGTGGCCGTCATCGGCCAGGCCTTCCCCTACACCCCGATCGCCAACCCGAGCTGGATGACCGCCGGCTGGACCTTCGGCATCCGTGACGAAAAGATGCAGGAAGCCGTCGACGCCGCCCGCGCCGAAGGCGCCGAGGTGGTCGTGGTCCTGTCGCACAACGGCATGGACGTGGATCTCAAGATGGCCAGCCGAGTCACCGGCATCGACGCCATCATGGGCGGTCACACCCACGACGCGGTGCCCACGCCGACCGTGGTCAAGAACCGCGGCGGCCAAACCATCGTCAGTAACGCCGGTTCCAACGCCAAGTACCTGGGCGTGCTCGATTTCGACGTCCGCAACGGCAAGGTGCAGGACTACAAGTACCACCTGCTGCCGGTCTTCTCCGACTTTATCGAGCCGGACAAGGAAATGGCCGACTACATCGAGAAGGCCTACAACCAGGAAATCACCTTCCAGGGAAAGACCTTCAACGCCGCCGAGCGTGCCAGCCAGCAACTGGCCACCAACGACGCCCTGCTCTACCGTCGCGGCAACTTCAACGGCACCTGGGACCAGTTGCTCTGTGATGCACTGATCGACGTCAACGACGCGCAGATCTCGTTCTCGCCGGGCGTTCGTTGGGGCACCTCGCTGATCCCGGGCGAGCCGATCACCTACGACGACATGATGACCCACGTCGCCCTGACCTATCCGAACGTCACGGTCAACGAGTTCACCGGCGAGCAGATCAAGGGCATCCTCGAGGACGTCTGCGACAACATCTTCAACACCGACCCCTACTACCAGCAGGGCGGCGACATGGTGCGCGTCGGTGGCCTGAAGTACGCCTGTGCGCCGAATGCCGAGAAGGGCAAGCGCATCATGGAGATGGAGCTCGGTGGTGAGGCGATCGACCCGAACAAGACCTACAAGGTCGCGGGTTGGGCCTCGGTCGCCGAGCCGGGCAACATCCCGGGCGACACTGGCGTTCCGGTCTGGGATCAGGTGGAAGAGTGGCTGCGCGACCAGAAGCACATCAAGCCGGTCAAGCCGAATGAGCCGGTGCTCAAGGGTGTGAAAGGCAACCCGGGCCTCACCGACAATTGCTGATCGGTCGACGGTCTTCTTTCTGAAGAAGACATTCTAGCCCTCAGAAGCCCTGCCCATCCGGCAGGGTTTTTTTCGTTTTTCGCACTCGCCCCGAGCACCACCGTCTTCAGTGTCCGTCAGATCGGTTGCATGAAACGCAAACAACCTTTAGGTTAATTTGGTTAACATTCCGTGCCGGGTGCCTTGCTCTGGCCACCGTCACGCGCTCATTCAAGACAGGAGACTTGATGTGACTGACCGCGTGTCGATCGAAGAAAAAGACGGTTCCATCCCCCACCCGAAACGATCGCCGGTCGATGACCTGCTCGCGCCGGCTGATGTTCGCGTCAACGGCAGTCGTCCATGGGACATTCGCTTTCTCGATGAACGCGCCATCGACCGCTGTCTCGGCTGGGGCAATCTCGGTCTGGGCGAATCGTTCATGGCCGGATGGATTGACATCGATCGGGTCGACCAATTCGTGGATCGCGTGTTGCGGGCGGGCATCGAGGACCAGGTGGGCCGCTCGCCGCGCATATGGGCGCATGCGCTCAAGGCCCGCCTGTTCAATCACCAGTCCAAGGAAAAAGTCTGGGAGGTCGGTGAGCAGCATTACGACCTGGGCAACGAGTTCTATCGGGACATGCTCGATCCGAGAATGACGTATACCTGCGGCTTCTGGGGCGACGGGGCCGAGACTCTGGCGGAAGCTCAGGAACACAAGCTTGACCTGATCTGTCGCAAACTCGATCTCCAGCCCGGCCAGCGCATTCTCGACATCGGCTGCGGCTGGGGCAGTTTCATGATCTACGCGGCCGAGCATTACGGCGTCGAATGCGTCGGCCTGACCATCTCCCGGGAGCAAACCGTTCTGGGCGAAGAGCTGGCAGGCGACCTGCCGGTGGAATTCCGTCTGATGGACTATCGCGACATTGACGAGTCATTCGACCACATCGTCTCGGTCGGGATGTTCGAGCACGTCGGCCGCCACAACTACGACGAGTACATGGATGTCGCGCGGCGCTGCCTCAAACCCGAGGGGCTCTTCCTACTTCACACGATCGGCACAGGCCAGGAAGGCTCCGCGCCCGACCCCTGGATCAGCAAGTACATCTTCCCCAATGGCGAATTGCCGGCCATGCAGCAGGTCATCGATGCCTGTGAAGGCCGGTTCGTGGTCGAGGACGTGCACAACTTCGGTGCCGACTACGATCGCACGCTAATGGCGTGGGACGAGAACTTCGAGGCCGCCTGGCCACGCTGGCGCGAGCACTATGGGGAGCGATTCGGTCGCATGTGGAAGTACTACCTGCAGTCCTCAGCCGGGGCATTCCGTGCCCGCGATATCCACCTGTGGCAGTTCGTACTCTCGCCGGCTGGCAAGCGGGGAGGCTATTGCCGCCCGCGCTGACCTCAGCGCCCAGCTCCAAGCCGAAAAGCAACCGGTAACAACCGGTAAAGCAAAAGGGCCATGCGGTTTCGCATGGCCCTTTTCTTTGCTCGCCTGATCTCGAGAGGTGGCTACCCCCACTCGCGCCCCGTCAGCGCACCACCAGCAGCGGCACGTTGGCCTTCATGATCATCTTGGTGGTAGTGCTGCCCAGCACCAGATAACGAATCGGGCTGTGGCCGTAGGCCCCCATGGCAAGCAGGTCGATGTGCTTTTCCTCGAGATACATCGAAACTGCCTCGTCTACCTTGCCTTGGCGTATGGCCACCTGGGTATCGAAACCGGCCTTCTGCAGCCGGGTGTTCGCCGTCTGGATCTTGTCCCAGTTGGCCTGCTTTTCCTCGCCCACCATCAGGAGGTGCACCGGCAAGCCTTGCAGCAGCGGGGTATTGCAGGCCATCTCCACCAGCTTGTAGGCCGAGGGACTGCCGTCGTAGGCGATCAGGAAGCTCTCCGGGCGCTTGAACTCGAGCGGCGTGACCAGGGTCGGCCGGTGGATCATCGACAGAATGCTCGACAGGTGGCTGCCCACGTGCATGGCCTCCATCTCGCCATCGCGGCCC
>JAABTF010000028.1 GCA_011389965.1 Halothiobacillus sp. | reverse complement strand
ATACGGGCATGGGATGCTTAATGCGGCCCGAGCCTTCTCGGCGGCCGGAACGGACGGTTTTGCCGTGGCCACCCCGGGAGAGGGTGTCTTGCTACGTGCCGAAGGCCTTGCCGAGCGCATCCTGGTCCTGCAGGGCGCCCTGACTGTCGATGAACTATCCTTGGCCGTGGAGCACTCATTGGAGATGGTGTTCCACGATCCCAGCCAGATTGACCTCCTGGAGCGCTGGCAGGCGGCTGCCGGGGCGCCGGCGGGTCGGTTGCGTGCCTGGATCAAGATCGATACCGGCATGCATCGGGCCGGCCTGAATCCCGATCAGTTGGCACCGGCCCGTCGCCGGCTTGCGGCGTGCCCCCGGGTGGAGCCGTTGATCGGGTTGATGACACACTTTGCCCGTGCCGACGAACCGGACCCCTCCTTCACCAATACACAGGTTGCCACGTTTCGCGATCTGGCCGGTGACTGGCAGGGCGCCACCAGCCTCTGTAACTCGGCCGCCCTGCTGGGGCACGATGCCGGCGGCGACTGCGTCCGGCCGGGAATCATGCTGTATGGCGGCAACCCGTTTATCTTCGGCCAGGCCTGTGATCACGACCTGCAAGCCGGTATGCACCTGAAAACCGTTCTGGTGGCGGTGCGAGAGGTTCCCCGGGGCGATGCGATTGGTTATGGCGGTCGTTTTGTCGCGCCGGAACGCATGCCCGTTGGCGTGGCCTCCGTGGGCTATGGCGACGGATATCCTCGTCATGCCCCCGACGGGACGCCGATACGGATCAATGGTCAAGCTTCCACCCTGATCGGACGAGTCTCGATGGACATGATCACGGTGGACTTGCGCGGCATCGATGCACGGGTGGGGGACGAGGTGGAATGCTGGGGCGACCGGCAGCCGATCGATGCGATCGCCCAGGCCGCCGGCACCATCAGCTACGAACTCATGTGCCAGGTCAGCGGTCAGTTACGCGCTGATGCCCGGGTCATTGGGCTTCCTGCTGGCTGAGAGCGGCAAGGGTTCCAGCAAGTAAGCCGGCCTGGCTGTCAGGGTAGTTGGCCTGCAGTCGCTCGAGTCGTCGCTCTCCCTCCACGATGGCGATGAAGGCGTGCGCGGTTGAGCCGACCAGGCCCGCTGATGCGGCCGCCTCCCGCATTTCGGTAAGGGCGGCCAGTGCGTCTCGGTCGCCCCAAGTGCCGGCCAGTATCAGGGCGGCCATCTGTTCGGCGGCCTGGGATTCGGCCTGTTTCTCGGCCTCGGCGAGCCAAGCGGGGTCCGCAGCTGCCTTCTCGATGCCGGTGAGGATGCTCAGGTCCTCGTCATCCAGGCCGTCCGGATTGAGGGTTTGACCGTCGAGCCGGGCACTGAGCGCAGAGCACAAGGCTTTCCAGCCCATTTCGCGATAATTTGAGACGCTGGCACGCGCCAAGGGCAGGGCATCGGGGTCGCGTAATGCGTGGCTTACGGCAGCGATCAATTCGTGATGGGCGGCGGCCACCTGGCTGGAAACGTCGGACATCTCGGCTACTCTTCCTCATTGGACTTCAACAGGCCGCGGGGCCATCTCGTGGCTAACAGCTTAAAGGGCAGGAACACTCGATGGAATATCGCCGACTGGGCAACAGCGGTCTCGAGGTCAGCAACATCTGTCTGGGGACCATGACTTTCGGTGAGCAGAACACCGAGGCCGAGGCACACCAGCAACTCGACCGCGCCCTGGCCGCTGGGATCAACTTTATCGATACCGCCGAGATGTATCCCGTGCCACCTCGTGCCGAGACGCAAGGCCGAACCGAGGAGTATGTGGGCTCCTGGCTCAAGCGACAGCAACGCGACGGCCTGGTGTTGGCCACCAAGGTGACAGGCGCCGGACGCCGTTTGGATCACATCCGCGGCGGCCCCCGCGTCGCGCAGGAACAACTCGATCAGGCCATCAACGCCAGCCTGCGCCGTCTGCAGACCGATTACATCGACCTCTATCAGATCCATTGGCCGGATCGATATGTGCCCAAGTTCGGCGAGGTCTATTATGACCCGGACCGGCGCTGGGAAGCCGAGTCGTTTCAATCACAACTCGAGGCGCTGGGCAACCTGGTCGAATCGGGCAAGGTCCGCTATATCGGCCTGTCCAATGAGACCCCTTACGGGGTGATGTCGTTCGTGGAAACGGCCCGGCGACTGGGCTTGCCGGTGGTCACGTCGTTGCAGAATGCCTACCACCTGATGAACCGTCAGTTCGAGACGGGCGGTCTGGCCGAGGTCTGCAACGAACTGGACGTGGCGCTGCTGCCATATAGCCCCCTGGCCTTCGGTCATTTGAGCGGGAAGTACATCGACGATCCGCAGGCCAGAGGGCGGATCACCCAGTTCCCCGACTTTGGCCAGCGTTACGAGAAGACCAATGCCGAGGCAGCGACCCGGGCCTATGTGGCCTTGGCCCGAGAGCACGGTCTGTCGCCGGCACAGATGGCCATCGCGTTCACGCTGCGGCGACCGGAGGTCGCCTCGACCATCATTGGCGCCACCAATATGGCTCAGCTCGATGAGAATATCGCTGCGGCCAATGTGAGGTTGTCGAGCGGCCTCCTCGAAGCAATCGATGCGATCGGTGCCCGGTATCCCAGTCCCACCGTCTAGAGGTCAGCCATGAACAAAGAAGCCCTTGCAGATCTACGAGACAATCCGTTGTTTCGCCAGCAGTGTTTCGTCGACGGGGAATGGGCCGATGCCGATAGTGGCGCGGTTCTGCAGGTCGACAACCCGGCCAACCGGGAGTTCATTGGCCAGGTTCCCCGTATGGGGCAGGCCGAGGCGCAACGGGCCATCGAGGCGGCCAACTGTTCCTTGCCGGCATGGCGTGAACAGACCGCCGAAGCGCGTGGCGCGATCTTGTACCGTTGGCATCAACTGATGTTGGCGCATCAGGAGACACTTGCGGCGATCATGACCCTGGAGCAGGGAAAACCGTTGGCGGAATCGTTGGGCGAGATCAAGTATGCGGCCTCGTTTTTCAAATGGTTTGCCGAAGAGTCGCGGCGCGCCTATGGACGGACTATCCCGGCGGCCAATTCGGATCAGCGGATCGTGGTGATCAAGCAACCCATCGGGGTGGCTGCGGCGATCACCCCCTGGAACTTTCCATCCTCGATGATCACGCGCAAGGCGGGGGCGGCTTTGGCCGCGGGTTGTACGATGGTGGTTAAACCGGCGTCGGCCACACCGTTTTCCGCCCTCGCGCTGGCCGAACTGGCACATCAGGCGGGCGTGCCTCGCGGCGTGTTCAACGTGGTGACCGGGTCGGCCCGGGAGATCGCCGGAGAAATGACCGGCAACCCGCTGGTGAGAAAGGTTTCCTTCACCGGGTCGACCGAGGTGGGCAGCGTCCTGATGCGAGAGGCTGCCAGCAACGTGCAGAAGTTGTCGCTGGAACTGGGCGGAAACGCTCCCTTCATCGTATTCGAGGATGCCGACCTGGATGCCGCCGTCGAGGGGGCAATAGCCGCCAAGTTCCGGAACACCGGCCAGACCTGCGTTTGCGTCAATCGCTTTTACGTCCAGGACGCGGTCCATGATGCATTCGTGGAAAAGCTCAAAAAACGTATTGAGAGCATGCATCTAGGCGATGGATTTGATCCCCAAAGCGATGTCGCTCCACTGATCAATCAAGAGGCGGTCGATAAAGTGTTGTCCCACGTCGACGATGCGGTGGGACAGGGGGCATCCCTGGTCAGCGGAGGCAAGCCGGATACTCGCGGCGATAACTACGTGTTACCGACCTTGCTTACCGGCGTGCGTCAGTCGATGCAGATAATGCGTGAGGAGACCTTCGGCCCGGTAGTCGCCGTGTCGCGGTTTGCGACCGAGGCTGAGGCCATCGACTGGGCAAACGACACGCCTTTCGGCTTGGCGGCGTATTTCTACAGCGAGAACGTACATCGCGTCTGGCGGGTGGCCGAGGCCATCGAGGCCGGCATGGTGGGCATCAATGCCGGATTGATCTCAAATGCCGCCGCGCCCTTCGGCGGGGTGAAATCCTCGGGATTGGGGCGCGAGGGCGGTGTCGAGGGGTTGGAAGAATATCTGGAAACCAAATACCTGCTCATGGGGTAGCAGGTTTGTTGGGGTCAGGCTTCGACTCGCAGGCCGACGCCAGCCACACTGGATCCTTCTGCGGTGCCTCTATAGGCCGAGGCGGCGTCGCGGGCCTCCCGGGCGTCGACAGTGGCCCCTGTGGGCGCTGATGAATTGGCCGATGAATCGATGGACTCGCTCTGTGACTCGGTCCGCGCTCGGTTTAGTTCGGCGGTGGCTTGGGCCGCAACCGCCAGATCAGTGGTTGAGGGCCTCGCGGGCGCTAAAGCCGCACGGATCACCTGCGCCATTTTTTCTGCGGTGGCTTCCGGGTCGCCGGGAACGGCCGTGGTGTCAATCTTCACATCGCCGCCGACGGCGTATCGTCTGCCATCCGGCCCTTGCTGGTAATCGTAAGAGCCGCCGCGCACTAGGTCGCCCCCGGCGGCCCGATGGGCGTTCTCGTGGTCGCGAACCTCGCGGTCACGTTTTTCTAGAGCGGCAATCAGGCGCGTCTGATCTTGCGCTTCGGCACCAATGCTCGGCTCGGGGCTCGAGCCCGATGGGCTCGGCGTTTGGTCTCTGCGGCTTGGGCTCGGCTCGGATGGCGCCGGAGAGGCCTTAGCCTGAGTGTTCTCGTCGACCCGCCGATCATCGCCCCCCGTGGAGCGCGGCCTCATGGCGGCCATGAGATCCGGCGCTGGTGGCATGCTGGCAAGGGGGGCGGCAGTCAGGCTCATTAGTCATCTGATCCGTGCGTATATCAGTCACTTATAAACGGATGAAGCCCATAACGCAACATGCGGCAGATGGAAGGTGGAAACTGGTTCCTGTTTTAATGCCGGTCATTCTGCTCTCCGCTTGGAAACAGCGCCTTCGCCAACTACTCTCTATACGCTCCAAATCATTTCTTTTAGACAGAGGTCGAACACCATGGCCCAATCTCCACAGCACGACACCAACGCCGAACTCGAAGCGGTCAAGGCAGACCTGGCTCAACTACGCGGTGACATGACCGATTTGCTCAAAGCGGTCAGGGAGCAGAACGAGCAGAGGTTCCAAGACAAAGCACATCAGGCGCGTGACGGGGTGAAGGCTGCCTTTGACGAGGGTGTGGATACCCTCAATCGCGGCTACGAGCAGGTTCGCACCCAAAGTCGCGAACGGGTGGACGACGCCGAGCAGGTGCTGAGTAACCACCCGCTGACCTCCGTCATGGCGGCCTTCGGTATCGGTTTTGTCGTTGCCAAGGTGCTTAACGGGGGTCGACACTGAAAGCCGTTACGGACTACATCCTTGCACTCACGGCCTTGGTCGAGGCCGAGGGGCGAGTGCTGCGCCGCCAGATCGGTCGCGTTTCCGTGGCAGTGGCGCTGCTTGGCGTAATTGGTCTACTGCTGCTCGCCGGCGTGGGGCTGGTTTTGGCTGCAATCTATCACTGGCTGGCCCCGATCTGGGGCACCGGCGGCGCCTTTGCGGCCATTGGTGGCCTGTGTCTGCTGGTGGCGGGAATATTGGGCGGCTGGTCGTATCGGTGGTTGCGATGATCTCTGCCTCGCTACGCTTACGCCATCGTGCGGCCGTCTTGGACGGCCAGCTTGATGTGCGTCCGTCTCCCGCGGACGAGCTGGCACTTGCCAAGAGTCGCCTCCAAGTAAGCGGCTTCATGCTGGAAGAGCGGGTCGACCGGATCTGGCTGCCCTTCAAAGACGGTCTCGAACAGCGCCCGGTTTTAACGCTTGCTGGAGTGGCTTTTTTCGGTGCGGCGTCTGGTTGGCTCGATGACCGAACCGGCAACGGTGTCCAGCGGCTGTTCCTGCGCTGGATACCCAGGTTAATGCCTTGGATGATCCGAAGCATTCTGTCCCGCCGGGTTCCCCACGAACGGTGAATCCGCAGACGGAGGCGGCCATGCCGCAAGATAACAGCCGAGAGAATCAAGGCAGCACCGTCACGGTATCTGGGCAGCCCCGCAGCCTAGGGGATCTGTTGCAACGTATTGCCGAGGTGGCCTCGACTCGGGAGCGGGTGCGTCTGGGCATCATCATGCAGGCGGTAGGTACCCGGTCATTCGGTCCGGTGCTGTTGCTGATCGGGGTGATATTGGTGTCGCCCTTGAGCGGGCTCCCCGGCATGCCGACGACGATGGGCGTGCTGTTGTTCCTGATCTCCATACAGTTGCTGTTCGGCCGGCACTCGTTCTGGATGCCGGCCTGGCTGCTCAGTCGATCGGTTCCCAGCGACAAGCTTCAGCGTGCGCTCCGTTGGCTGGAGCGTCCCGCTCGCTTTATTGACTGGTGGCTGAGGCCAAGACTGTCCTACCTCGCTTCGAGCGGTGGGGCGGTCGGCGTCGCGGCCCTATGCACTTTACTTGCCTTGGTCATGCCGCTCATGGAGGTGGTGCCCTTTTCGGCGACAGCGGCGGGGGTAGCGATCGTGACTTTCGGTCTCGCCCTGGTGGCCTTCGATGGCCTGTTCGTTCTGATCGGATTCGCCTACCTGATGACCGTCGGCTCCCTGGCGATCGCTGGCCTGCTCTGAACAGACGGCGTTCTAGCCGCGCTAAAAAGTCAGTCTGTCTGGACACAGTCGATGAAGTAGCGGATGCCCTCGTCGGTTTCCTCTGCCACCAGCCCATGTACGTCGGTCTCGAAACCCGGCACCTGCCGATTGAAATGACGGACGAATTGCAGGTATTCAACGATGCGCGCGTTGAAGCGCTCGCCGGGGACCAATAGCGGAATGCCGGGCGGGTAGGGCGTGACCAGGGATGCGGTGATCCGGCCTTCCAGTTCATCGATCGGAACGCGCTCGATCTGCTTTCTCGCCATCTTCGACCAGGCATCGGCCGGGCGCATGGCCGGCTCGATATTCGAGAGGTACATTTCGGTGGTCAGCTTGGCCACGTCGTACTCGCGATAAACCGAATGCAGTTTTTCGCATAGATCGCGCAGCCCGACACGTTCGTAGCGCGGGTGCTTGTTCACAAATTCCGGGAGGAGGCGCCACAGTGGTTGATTGCGCTGGTATTCGTCCTTGAATTGCTGAAGCGCCGTGAGCAGGGTGTTCCAGCGTCCCTTAGTGATCCCGATGGTGAACATGATGAAGAAGCTGTACAGACCGGCCTTTTCCACCACCACGCCATGTTCGGCCAAATAGCGGGTCACGATCGAGGCCGGAATGCCCCAGTCGTGGAAATCGCCGTCGACGTCCAGCCCTGGAGTGATGATGGTCGCCTTGATCGGATCGAGCATGTTGAAACCGGTCGGCACCTGACCGAAACCGTGCCAGCGGTCGTCCTCGTGCAGCATCCAGTCGTCCCGCGTACCGATACCTTCCTCGGGAATCGTGTCCGGCCCCCAGACCTTGAACCACCAGTCTTCCCCGTATTCGGCATCCACCTTCTTCATGGCACGGCGGAAATCCATGGCCTCGAATATCGACTCCTCGACCAACGCGTTTCCGCCTGGCGGTTCCATCATTGAGGCGGCCACATCGCATGAGGCGATGATGGCGTACTGCGGGGAGGTCGAGGAGTGCATCAGGTACGCCTCGTTGAAAACGTCTCGGTCGAAACGCTCCTTCTTGCAGTCCTGTACCAGTACCTGGGAGGCTTGGGAGAGACCGGCCAGCAGTTTGTGCGTCGACTGGGTGGAATAGACCACGGAATCGTTACAGCGCCGCCGGCCCTCGCCGATGGCGTGGTAGTCGCCATAGAAATCGTGAAAGGCGGCGTGCGGCAGCCAGGCCTCGTCGAAGTGAAGGCATTCCACGAAGCCGTCCAGTTCCTCCTTGATCTCCTCGACGTTATAGATAATCCCGTCGTAGGTTGACTGCGTGATGGTCAGAATCTTGGGCTGCTGGTCTTCGGCCTGTCCGGCGAACGGGTGTTCAGCGATCTTCTTCTTGATGTTCTCTTTGGAGAACTCGCTACGCGGAATCGGGCCGATGATGCCGTAGTGGTTGCGCGTCGGCATCAGGAATACCGGAATAGCTCCCGTGAGGATGATCGCGTGCAGAACCGACTTGTGACAGTTCCGGTCGACCACGACCACGTCGCCCGGCGCCACGTTCGAATTCCACACCATGCGATTCGACGTGGACGTGCCGTTCGTGACGAAGAACAGGTGGTCGGCATTGAAAATGCGAGCAGCGTTGCGCTCCGAGGCGGCCACCGGCCCGGTGTGATCCAGTAGTTGCCCCAACTCATCGACCGCATTGCAGACATCCGCACGCAGCAGGTTTTCGCCGAAAAACTGGTGGAACATCTGCCCCACCGGACTTTTGAGAAAGGCGACCCCGCCGGAATGGCCGGGGCAATGCCAGGAATACGAGCCGTCGGCGGCGTAACCGGTCAGGGCGCGGAAGAAGGGTGGGGCAAGTGAATTGAGATAGCTGCGCGATTCCCGGATTACGTGCCGGGCAACGAACTCCGGGGTATCCTCAAACATGTGGATGAAGCCGTGCAGCTCCTTGAGCACGTCATTGGGCAGGTGCCGGGAAGTACGTGTTTCGCCATACAGGAAGATCGGAATGTCGGCATTGCGAAAGCGGATCTCCTGAATGAAGTTGCGCAACTGGACGATCACCTCCAGCGACTCGTCCACCGGCTCGTTGCCAGCGTGAAACTCTTCATCGTCAATCGATATCACGAATGCGGATACCCGGGCCTGCTGCTGCGCGAAGGCTGCCAGATCCACGTAACTGGTCACTCCGAGGACCTCTTGGCCCTCGGCTCGGATGGCATCGGCCAGGGCCCGGATGCCCAGTCCAGAAACGTTCTCGGAGCGGAAGTCCTCGTCGATGATGACGATGGGGAAGCGGAAGAGCATGGGGATGGCAACCTCGGTGGCCGCAAGTGGCTGATTGTTGGAGGGAAGCGGCCGATGCGCTCCACGACTTGCTAGTGGCAAATCCCCGAGCGAGGCCGGATATGCACAGCACACAAGTTTACATGAAATTGCCGACCCGCTATGCCCCCTGAGCAGCCGCCAGCTGCCGGTTTCATTACTTGCCGGACTATAGTCATCATGTGAAAGGGGCGAAGGGTGAGGGGGTCTTGGTGAGGGATGTCAGCTTCGATAGCCGGTTCCACGGGTGGTGTGAAGAGTTCAGTCAACCCCGGAGCCGCTGGAGGCAAAGTTAGGTGAACGAACATAAGGAACCCGAAAACCTGCAGGAACTACTGGATCTGCTCGCAGCGGCGGATGGCGAGAGCCGTGTGGTCACCTTCGGTGAAATGCTGGACGTGGCGGGGAGGCGTTCCTTCGGACCGATGTTGCTTCTGGCAGGCGTGATCGTCCTCGCGCCCTTAATCGGTGATATCCCCGGCGTGCCGACCACTGTGGGAGTGTTCGTTTTCCTGTTGGCGTTGCAAATGTTGAGCGGGCGGGAACATATCTGGTTGCCCCATTGGATGCTCGTGCGCTCTGTGTCAAGAACAAAGCTACGACGGGCGATCGATTGGTTCCACCCCGTCGCACGGTTTGTCGATCACCTGCTCAAGCCCCGGCTGAACGTCTTGGTAGTCGGTCAAGCCCGCTACGCCATCGCGATTGTGGTCATGGCGACATCCCTGTTGATGCCGGCCATGGAGTTCATCCCGTTCAGCGCCAATGCTGCCGGTATTATCCTGGTTGTTCTGGGCCTGGCGCTGGTGGCGCGTGACGGGCTGCTGATTCTGGTTGCCGCCTCGCTCATCGCGACAGCAGGGGTGATCGGCTGGAACGTCTTCTGAGTCCCTTCAGCGGGATCTCGCCTGAAGAGGGGGCTGACAGAGTGCCTCACATCGCGGATGTCGAGGCACTTTTTGGCGCACGAAAAAAACCCCGCACAAGGCGGGGTTTTCTATGCCAGCGTTGGGACGCTGGTTACTGAGCTACGACGTTCGCAGCTGCCGGGCCTTTCTGGCCTTGCTCTACGTCGAACGACACGGTCTGACCTTCGGTCAGCGACTTGAAGCCGCCGCCCTGGATCGCGCTGTGATGAACGAAAACGTCATTGGAACCGTCGGACGGAGCGATGAAGCCGAAGCCTTTCTCGTCGCTGAACCACTTGACTGTACCTGTAGTCATGATGAAAACCTCTGATGATGCTATTGCATTTGATTGATGGGTTAGAGGGGATGTGAAGGACTGCAAAAGCGTCAGAGAACCGCAATTCCATGCGGGTAGAACAAACTGGACATTTGAATCTGTGGTCCGGCGGGGGTTCTGCCTGGTGCAATAAGGAGTCCTTAACTGATTCCTCGGGAACCATTATAGGGGAATGGCGCCACAAGGATAGTCTTTTTGTGAATTTCTTTTCCAGGCGAGCCTAAACGGTCGAACAGGTTTCGGAGATCAACCGTCCCAAGTCTTTTTTCCGCCGTTGATGACAACTGCATGAGATGCATTGGTCCGGCGCCCGGCTGATCCGCGTCGCGGTAAATATTTAGGGTTGTGCGTCACGGAGGTGGGCCCGAGCCGCCGGTAGTTCAGCATGGGTCGGGTTGGAGAGCGGTGCGACTAGAGAGAAAGCGCTTTATCTGCGCACGAGAAAAACCCCGCACAAGGCGGGGTTTCTATGCCAGCGTTGGGACGCTGGTTACTCAGCTACGACGTTCGTAGCTGCCGGGCCTTTCTGGCCTTGCTCTACGTCGAACGACACGGTCTGACCTTCGGTCAGCGACTTGAAGCCGCTGCCCTGGATCGCGCTGTGATGAACGAAAACGTCATTGGAACCGTCGGACGGAGCGATGAAGCCGAAGCCTTTCTCGTCGCTGAACCACTTGACTGTACCTGTAGTCATGATGAAAACCTCTGATGATGCTATTTGCATTTGAGTGATGGGATAGAGGGGATGTGAAGGACTGCAAAAGCGTCAGAGAACCGCAATTCCATGCGGGTAGAACAAATTGAACATTTGAATCTGTGGTCCGGCGGGGGTTCTGCTTGGTGCAATAAGGAGTCCTAAACTGATTCCTCGGGGAGGATTGTAATGCAAAGGCGCCATAGGGATAACCTTTTTGCAAATTTCATTGCGAGATGGGGTTCTCTGGCGCGGAAGGATACGGCCCGTTTCTAGGTATTTATGGCGCCAAACCATTGTTATATAATTGTTTTTCTGACGATTTCCCAGGCGATGGTTGGGCGTGGGCTGAGGGTGCAATCTCTTTCTCTGTGCTGTCGAACCGCAGATTGTGCCCCTGTATCGCCACGGATAGCTCACTGGTCACACTCCTGGCTCCAAAAAAAGCCCCAATCGGGATTGGGGCCTGTGTCGGGCATGGATCCTCATGCATGTCCGAATCACTACTGCATTTGCAGATCCATTTTGACGGCGTCGATCCCGGCTTGGGCGCAAGCCTCATCGGTTGTCCCCTCTGGCGCGCCGCTGACGCCGACGGCCCCATAGGTCGTGCCGCCAGCCTCGATGGGAAGGCCGCCTGCGCGGAACAGGAGCCCGGGCACGTTGGCTAATCCGCCCGGTTGGCCACGATCGGTCAGGCCGGAAGTCGGAAAGAAGAATGACATTGCCGTGTAGGCCTTCTGCTTGCTGATAACCAGCGTCAGATCGGCAGCCAGCGTGTCGCGAAGAACCACCTGCGGGTGGCCGCCCCGGTCGACGACGGTTACCCCTGCGTTGATGCCTTTGTCCCGACACGCATCAATGGCGCCTTGGGCGATCTTGAGTGCGGTTTCCATCGAGAGTCGGTCGACGCCGATCGTCATGGATCGATCGGCCGCCACCGCCATATTGCCCCCGACCAGTAGGCCGGTCATGCAAAGCGCTGTGAGTAATCTACGAATCATCTCGCGTCCTCCTTCTGTTGGTGGATCCAACGTGTTGCGCCCCACGGATGTTAGACCAGTATCGGAGGGGGTGTGGGCGACGCGCGGTCATAAGCAATTTATAAACAGATACTTAGCGGAGTTATCGCCTTTTATGGATCCCCGAAGGTCGCGGTGAGGGTGCAACCAAGGTGGGCTTCGAGGGGATGAGGCATCGCCCCTGGATATTTCGTTATTCGCAAAGACCGGAAAGACCATCTTCGCCCGTGCGTCATCGAGCATGACGCTAAGCCGCTGGACCATCCTCGATGGCCGAATTCCAGGTGCCCGTTGTTAAGAAACAGGTCTTGCCAATTGGGAGACGTTGTCCCTTGGGCGTCATCACGGTTGCTCCAGATGGGGTGCGTATGCAATTCGCAACAGCAGGCCACGCAGGAACAATCGGGCTGTCGTTGGTCGACCATCCGGTTTTTTTCGAGAGGCGTCACATGGAATTAATGGAGTCGGGGGGCCATAGTTGTGTGGGGCTTTCGTCTTGGCCCTTCACTGATTGAAAGGAGGTTGGAGCATGAGTAACGGCATGACGCAAGCGATGCACGATTTCGAAACGGCCATGGGCATGATGAAGGCCGAGGCCGGTGACACGATGGGGGCTTTCTCTGGCTTCATGGAGACCGTGCTCAAGGATGACGTGCTGGACACGAAAACCAAGGAATTGCTCGCCCTGGGCATGGCGATCACCGCGCGCTGCAAATACTGCATCGGTATCCACGTCAATAAGGTTCTTCAGGCCGGCGGCTCACACGCGGAGATCATCGAGGTCTGCAAGGTGGCGATACTGATGGGCGGTGGACCGGCAATGACTTACATCGCCGAAGTGCACAACGCCCTAGAGACCTTCGAGAAGGACGACCGCTAGGCTGCGGTAACGCGTTTAGCCCACGAGGTTGGGGTGGCGTGAATGTGCTTCAGCCGCCAGGCGGGCAGGCCCTGCATTCTTCTTGGACGCGGAAGATGTGATCCGCCTCTGCGAGTTTGCGGATTCGCTCCTAGAGGAGTTGCCCGGCGAATTGCACGGCCTCGTGCCGCGGAATTCAGACCTGCGGCGTTTTGCGAGCCGCACAAACGCGGGCTTTGCTAGCTAATTGAGCCTGATTCAATCGCTGGAACTGTGTGGACGGGCCGGCTGAGTGCCGATGACCATGGTCAGGGTGTGGCTATGGCCGGCCTTGAGGATATAGGCATTGTCCAAGGCATTGGCGGCTTCCACACAGACCATTTCCGGCCAGGCAGCATCGGGCATGTCCGCCAGTTCCTTGGCTCCCTCGGCCCCCGGGTTCCAGACGACCGTGCTATGGCTGCCCAACTTGTCGACCAGGATGCGTCGATCGGCGTCGTGAAGGGCGGCGACACCGGTGTGATCGAAGAAGACCCGGTCGACGGGTGGGGTGACACGCAGAAGCTCGTCCTGCAGGTCGCGTGCACCGGCGTGGACCTTGTCCATGTACCGCAGACATTCGAGCCCTTCGATCAACATGCCGCGCGCATCGCGCACTCGGAAGTAGCTGTGAAGCGCTTCGGAGATGCTCCAGTCCTCATCGCCACAATTCTCCGCCGTCAACGAAATACTCAATCGAGTATCCAGCGTGACGTTTAGCTCGAGGTGGAAGTCGCCCGGCCAGATGGCTCGCGTGGCATCGCTTGAGTCCAGGCAAAACGTCGCTTCGGTGGTCCCCCCGGACTGATGGACGGACACCAGTTCCCACTGGGCGTGACGGGCAAAGCCATGTGCGTTTTTCGTCGGGTCATCGGGGTGGGCACCGAACCATGGCCAGCAGACGGGTATGCCACCCCTTACCGGTTTGCTCCCGTCGTAGGCCGCCGTCTCGCTGACCCAGATCGTCTCCTCGCCACCGGCGGGCACGTAACTCAAAACCGTCGCCCCGAGGGGGGTGATGGTGACGCTGCCGTGTGCGTTGGATAGTTCCAGCATGGCCAGTTCGCCGTACCGGTATACGCGCACGCCCGGTTGGGCGAATCGCTCTTGCATCTGTTCGATCATGGCGTCCTTCCATTCGCAGGAGTGCTGGATCGATGATGGCACACAATCCCATTGGATTTTTGGGCCGGGCCAGCGCCAAAAGAACCGTCTTGCGACGGGTGAACCAGCTCGTCGCCACTGAGTCACCAGGGAATCAGTCGTAGCTGATCTCGACGATTTCCCAGGTCAGTTGACCACGGTCTTCCCCCGCCGGCAGGCGCACGGCATCGCCTGGACGTCGCCCGATTAGCTTGCGGGCGACCGGTGAGTCGATGCTGATCCAACCCTTTTTCGGTTCGATCTCGTCCGGCCCCACCAGTCTAAGGGTGCGTTCGCGTTCTCCGGCTTCGCATTCCATGGTGACGTAGGCGGCGAAATAGACCTTGTCGGTGTCATCTGGCGCTCGCGAGACGATCTTTAGATGGGGCAGGCGTTTTTGCAGGTAGCGGATGCGCCGGTCGATTTCACGTAAGCGTTTTTTGCCATAGATGTATTCGGCATTCTCGGAGCGGTCGCCGAGCGCTGCAGCCTCGGAAACCGCCTGGACGGTCTCGCGGCGTTCGACGCGCCAAAGGCGGTCGAGCTCGGCTTCCAGCACCTCAAAGCCTGCCGGGGTGATGATCGGTGTGCTCATCGACCGCCGGTTTCAAGCGTTTTTTGGATGGCGCTGACCGCATGGGCCAGATCGCGCAGGCGGGTGTCCTTGAGTTCGCCTCCCGCTGCCCCCGGATGGCCGCCGCCGCCGAAATAGCGTGCAGAAATGTCACCGGCATTGACGCCCGGGTTGGCGCGCAGTGACAGGCGGCCGTTGCCGCGTATCCCCATCGCCATATCGATCTGGCCGCGGACTTCCATCATGTCCATGATCACCCCGCGCCAAACGTCGTGGGGCCAGTTGAAGAACACACCGGTGCGCACGCCGTCAATTTCGAGGACCGGTACGAAGTCTTCGTCGAGCACCGAGGCCGAGAGGACGTGGTACTTGTCGTTGAGTGGCAGGTTCTCGTCGTTGAATACGCGTTTTTCAATCCGTCCCTTGAGGAAGGTCTTGCGCACGTCGAACAAGTTGCGCTCGAAGGTCTCCAACGCCTCGCCGGACTCGTGCGACTGGAAGAACGCTCCCATGACGTGAAAGCGGTAGGCGCGCTTGAGATCCTTCAGCGGCGGGGCCAGATGGTCGTCCTGCATCACCAGCCCGATCAGATAAATCGCGCGGCGGAAATCCTCGTGATTACGCAGCCAGCGGTCACCCACGTCGATGAACTCCGCCCGGGCCTGCATCAGGGCACGTGTGGGCTCGTCGAGCTGGTCGGCAATGGCCTCGAAGGCCAGCAGGCTCGCGCAGCGATCGGTATCCAGGTAGTACCAGGAAAACGCCTCGGCGCAATCTGCCCCCGTGGCATGGTGATCCAGCAGTTGCAGTTCGACCGGCACCTTCATCTTGCGGACACGCTTGTCCAGGGCCTTGGCCTGGTCGAGCGTCAGGTTCAGGTCGGTGATCAGCAATCCGGCGGGCTCTCCCGCCTTGGCGATCATCGACAGGATGTTGTCGATCGCCTGGTTGATGTCGCGGTAGTCGGCATTGAAGAAATGGCAGCGCTGGTTGGTCTGGCCAACCATGTACTGCGCGCCGTAGCCGTCCAGGTCGGTGTGCGACAGGTGATAAAGCCAGCCCTCGGGGCGAATGATATTCGGTGTGCTCATGGATGCTCGCTGAAACCGGCCGCGTCAGGCGACCGTGGATGAAATTAATGAAAAAAGGTGTTGATTGGACCGGGAAATTCAACCCGGTTCCCTTGAGGCGACCTTGCTAAGGCAGGGGGGTGAGCTACCGAGGGCAATCCTATTGCCGCCGCCAGGTGGTGCCGTGCGGACCGTCTTCCAGAGTGACGCCGTTTGCCAGCAGTGCGTCACGAATGCGATCGGACTCCGCGAAATTACGCGAGGCGCGCGCTTCGGCCCGCTGGGCGATCATTTGATTGATGTCGGCGTCGTCGAGGGTATCCTCGCGCTCGCCTTCGGCACTCCAGTGGAGGAAGGCATCCGGGTCGAGCTGGCCAATATTCAGGATGGCTCCCATGGCATTGACCGATGCGGCATGCGGCGCGGCAGCCTGGTGGTCGTCTTCGCCCGCCTTGTGAAGGTGATGAAGCTGTTCGTGAATCAGGGCGATGGCCTTGGGGGTGTTGAAGTCATCGTCCATCGCCTCGTGGAACGCGTCCATCACTACGGGTATCGGCTCCACGTTGGCCGGCACTTTCTTCAGCGCGTTATACCAGCGCGACAGGCTGGCCTGCGCCGCATCGAGGTTCTGGTCCGAATAGTTCAGCGGACTGCGGTAATGGCTGGAGAGAATGAACAGCCGCACCACCTCGGGGTGATAGCGCTGCGTCACGTCCTCGATGGTGAAGAAGTTGCCCAGTGACTTGGACATCTTCTCGTCGTCGATACGCACGAAGCCGTTGTGCATCCAGTAGTTGACGAAATGGCAGCCGGTGGCGCATTCGCTCTGGGCGATCTCGTTTTCGTGGTGAGGGAACATCAGGTCCGCGCCGCCACCGTGGATGTCGAAGGTGGTACCCAACGCCTCGGTGGACATGGCCGAACATTCGATGTGCCAGCCGGGGCGACCGGGACCGAAGGGGGCGTCCCACCGGGGCTCGTCGGACTTGGCATGTTTCCACAGAACGAAGTCCAGTGGGTCGTCCTTGGCCTCGTCGACGGCCACGCGGGCCCCGGCACGCAGATCCTCTGGGTCACGCCCGGAGAGCACGCCGTAGCGTTCGAAGGTAGACACGTCGAAGTAGACATCGCCGTTATCCGCACGGTAGGCGTTGCCGCGTTCCAGCAAGCTGTTGATCATCTCGACCATGGTCTCGATCGACTCGGTCGCGCGGGGTTCGGCGGTGGGTGGGAGGCAGCCCAGCGCTTCGGCATCGCGGTGCATCAGGTCGATGAAACGGTTGGTCAGGCTCTCGATCGTCTCGGCGTTCTCCGCGGCGCGCTGGATGATCTTGTCGTCGATATCCGTGATATTGCGGATGTAGTCGACGGAAAAGCCCCGCTCCTTGAGATAGCGGACCACCATGTCGAAGACCACCAGCACGCGGGCATGCCCGATGTGACAGCGATCGTAGACCGTCATCCCGCAAACGTAGATCCCGACTTGGCCGGGGCGGAGCGGGTTGAACTCGCGCTTGGCGCGAGCGGCACTGTCATAGATTGTGAGCATGTTGGCTACGATTCCGGGTCGAAGGTCGTTAGACTGTTCTGCATTGGAAATGGCGTTTCCCCAAGCCTAGTCGCTTGCGGGAGAGGCGATAGTTTAACGGCCCGGCAGACGAGATAAAACGCATGAGTGATATCCAGAGCAAGATCCGCTTTTCCACCCGCCTCGGCGACATCGAGATCGGCCTCTACGACGACAGGGCGCCCAAGACGGTCGAGAACATTCTCGCTTATATCGATACGGGGCATTACGAAGGGACGATATTCCACCGCGTGATCCCCGGCTTCGTGGTCCAGGGTGGCGGTCTGACCCCCGACATGGAGCAAAAGCCCACCCGCGCCCCGATCGAGAACGAAGCCAGTAACGGCCTCAAAAACAAGCGCGGCCGGCTGTCGATGGCGCGCACCCCGGATCCGCACTCGGCGACCAGCCAGTTCTTCATCAACCTGGCCGACAACGCTTTCCTCGACTTCTCTTCCGAAACACCGCAGGGCTGGGGCTATGCCGTATTTGGCGAGGTGACCAGCGGAATGGACGTGGTCGACAAGATGGCCACGCTGCAGACCGGTTCCCGCAATGGCCATCAGGACGTGCCGGTCGATGACGTGGTGATCGAAAAGGCAGAGCGGGTCGAGTAACTGACGTGTCGGACATGGCGGAAACACTGATCATCGCCGACCTGCATCTTGCCCGCGCCGAGCCGCATACCTTGGCCTTGCTGGATGCTTTTCTCGATCGGGCGAGACACGTGCGGGCGGTCTACATCCTCGGCGACTTGTTCGATTACTGGATCGGCGATGATCAGCCGCTCGATCCCGAAATCGCTGCAAGATTGGCGCGCTTTGCCGAGCTCAGCGCGCCCGTGTATTTTCTGCCGGGCAATCGCGACTTCCTGGTGGGGGATGATCTGCTGGCGCGGCTGGGAGCCAAGGCCATCCCCGAACAGGCGGGCATCGAGATGGGCGGGCGACAACTGCTGTTACTGCATGGCGACGAACTGTGTATTGACGATGTCGCCTACCAGACAATGCGGGCGCAGCTCCGGGATCCGAATTTCATTCGCGACTTTTTAGGCCGTCCGTTGCCCGAACGGATTGCCATTGCCGAGGATCTGCGCAGTAAGAGCGTCACCGAGTCGTCGAGCAAGGCCGATGACATCATGGACGTCAATGCTGCCGCCGTGGCGGAAATGCTCGATCGCAGCCACACGGCCTGCCTGATTCACGGACACACCCATCGGCCGGCCATTCACCGCCTGCCGGACGGCAGGGCGCGTGTGGTGACCGGTGACTGGGGCGAGTTCGGTTGGCTGGTCGCAGTGGACGACGAGGGACTGCGGCTGGAGCGTTTCACCCCGACCGGGACCAACGTAATGGACCTGCTCGACTGGCAACAGGTAGCGGTTGTCGAGCAGACCGCAGGAGGCGCCGCATGAACATGAACCTGCCCATGACGCTCACCTGGATGCGCATTGCTGCAATCCCTTTGCTGGTCGGGGTGTTTCTGTTCCTGCCGGTCGAGATCGCCCGTCCGTTGTCGGCCTGGATATTCGGCATTGCCTCGGCGACCGATTTTCTCGACGGCTATCTGGCGCGCCGCTGGAACCAGCAGTCCACCTTCGGCGCCTTTCTCGACCCGGTGGCGGACAAGTTGATCGTGGCCGTGGCGCTGGTGCTCCTGGTCTACAGCGACGGTGATCTCGCCGTGGTGCTGGCGACGGCTATCATCATTGGTCGCGAGGTCTTCGTCTCGGCCCTGCGCGAATGGATGGCCGGGCAAGGCATCAGCGCGGCGGTGAAGGTTTCGCAACTGGGCAAGGCCAAGACGCTAGCGCAGATGTTTGCGATTCTGTTCATGCTCCACTATGTCCCGCTGTTCGGCGTGATCGACGTGCACGCCATCGGCTACTGGCTGCTGATGCTGGCCGCGGTGCTAACGTTCGTTTCCGGAGCCCAGTATGCCCGTGCCGCCGTGATCGCAGTCCGCCGGGCGGAAACGTCCGGCGCGGGGCACTGATTCCCGGCATGCGCGGCTTCTTCCGGGCGGTAGTTCGGGTATTCCACCTCATGGGTTACCTGCTGGTGGGATTGTGGCGGACCCGCGGTCTGGCGCGAATGCCCGAGGATGAGCGTCTCGAATTCGTGCGAGCCTGGCTGGCGCGGGCAAGGGAAATCTTGGGCGTGGGAGTGACGGTGCATGGCCTTGATCGCCTCGAGGGCGAGGGGACGCACGGGACCCTCTGGCTGCCGAATCACGTCAGTTGGCTGGATATCCCGGTGATCGGCGGGTTGCTGCCGGGCACGGTCTTTCTCTCCAAGAGCGAGATCGCCTCCTGGCCGGTGATCGGTCGCCTGGCGCGATTGGCCGGCACCCAGTTCATCGAACGTGGGCGGGGCAGTGCCGCGGCCGCCGAAGCGGTGGCGAGGGGGCTGTCGACTGGACACCACATTGTGGTGTTCGCCGAGGGCACGACCAGTGATGGGACTCGCGTTCGTCGGTTCCACGCCCGGCTTTTGGGGCCGGCCGTGAAGGCCCGTTGCCCGGTGGTGCCGATTGCACTGCGCTATTTCGATGCAGACGGTTGTCGGACCACCGGTCCGGCGTTTATCGGCCAGGAATCGCTGTGGCCCTCGATGTGGCGCGTCTTACGCAGCCGGCATGTGGAGGCGGTGGTCGATATCCTGCCGCCTTTGCATCCACAGCCGGATGAGCAGCGCAGTGCCCTTGCCCGGCGTGCCCATCATGCCGTGGCTTCGGTGGTTTCCTGACCCGATCCGGTGCGACCAACCCGGTGGCGCGATGGCCTGCCGCGGACCGGCCAAACGCCCCCCTTCAGAACTTCCCCTTATTCGCCCAGCACCCCTTGCAACATGCGTTGCAGGTCGATAGGGGACCGGGGGAGGGCGAAGGTCGCCTCCGGCAGGTCCCGATCATTGATCGATTCGAGCCGGAAATCGTCGGCAAAGCGCAGCACGGCCAAGCCGCGCCGATCCAGTTCGTGGCTGGCCGCTTCCTGTCCGCTCACGCCTGTGCCGCGTGTCATCGCTTGAGTCATGCCCTGAATCAGGGCCTGCTGCATTTCGAGCAACCGGGGATCCCGGGAGAGCACTGCCTCGTCCATGCGTGCCTCGCCGCGGCTGTCTTCCCAACTCACCTGGTAGATCTCGCCCTCGATGCCGGCAACCATCTCGGTCTGACCCGTCGTCTCTAGAGCGGTGATCTGGGTGGGTACGATGGCGTCCGGTCCGAGACGGTGCAAGCCACCGCTGGCCCCGAGGACGCCAGAAAGGGATTCTAGGTCCATGGCTACGGCTCGGCCGTTCATTTCCACCACGCCGTAGGCCTTCCCGTTGATGGCCAGGACGTGGGCGGGCTGGCCATCGGCCTCCAGTCGCGTGTGGTCGCGATCCAGCCAGTAGAACGTCATCCGGGGGACGTCGGCATTGCCGGTGGCGAAGACGGCCGTGCCGTCGGCCATCAAGGGAGAGGCCGGGATGAAGGCGGCAAAGAGGGCGAATCGGACCAGTCGTTTCATCGGCGTGCCTGTCGTGGTGGTGGACGTACCAGGCGTTCGACCGCGTTGTTGCCGATTGATTCCGTTGCCACGAGCGTGGTTTGAGGTGACGGGTCAGGACGCCAGTCGGCTGCCCGCTTTCTCTACGGCGACGACGGCGACATAGATGAGACAGGCCGTGGCAATGATGGCCGGCCCCGAGCCAATGTCGAACCAGTAACTGGCCATCAATCCGGCCAGACAGAACAGCAGACTGAACAGGCTGGAAGCGAGCATCATGCCGCCGAGTGTTCGCGTGTACCGCTGGGCGAGATAGGGCGGCAGGGTCAGCAGGGCGATCACCAGCAGCAGGCCTACCACCTGAATCATCATCACGACCGTTTCGGCCACCAGAAGCAACAGCATGAAGTACAGGCCGGTCACCGGGATGCCGCGGGTGCGGGCGAACACCGGGTCGAAGGAGAACGACAGCAAGTCGCGATAATAATAGAGCGCCAGTCCCAGGATCACGATATCGACGCCGGCCATGAGCCACAGGTCCACGCTGGAGACCGTCAGGATGCTGCCGAACAGGTATGTCATCAACCCGGCCTGGTAGCCGGGCGTGAGGTCCACCATGATCAGGCCGAAGGCCATGCCCGCCGCCCAGATCACGCCGATCAACGTGTCGGTGCGCTCGCGTCGACGCTGAGTCAGGCCGCCCAGGAGCAGGGCCGCCAGCGCGGTAAATACCCCGGTGACGGGCAGAACCGGCCAACCGAAGAATATGGCCGTGCCCACACCGCCGTAGGCGGTATGGGCGATGCCACCGGTCATGAAGACCAGGCGATTGACTACCACCAGCGCGCCGACGATCCCCGCGGCGATGCTGACCAGAACGGCGGCGATCAGGGCATGTTGTACGAAACCCTGTGCGAGTAGATCCAACGGAGTCATTGATCCGCTCCCCGACTGTCCGGTCCGACCGCTGCCTGTTGGTGGGCCACCTGGGCTGCCTGCCCCATGGGGCAATCCGCTCCGTGTTGGCCGTACATCAGGGCCAGCATTTCCTCGGTGATCGCGGGCCCAAGGCCACTGACGAGTACGCGGTTGACGGCAACCACCTGCGAGACCGCCTGGCGGGTGATGCCCAGATCGTGACTGACCATGACCCGCGTCAGGCCGCTACCCAAATCGTCGAGCGTTTCGTGAATGCAGGCGCGCCCGTACGGATCGATATTGGAAAAGGGTTCGTCGAGCAGCAGCAGCTCCGGTTCGGTAATCAGCGCCCGGGCGATCAGAACCCGTTGGCGCTGGCCACCGGAGAGCACGCCAAAGGAGCGATCGGCCAGTTCCGATATCCCGGCTCGTGTCAGCGCCTGGCGCGCCGCATCACGCTCGTCGGGATGAAACCCGGGACCGTGCCGCCGTCCGTGTGGCAGGCCCATCAGCACCACCTGCTCGACTGTGGCGGGGAATCCCGGGGCCAGGTTGCCGTGCTGCGGCACGTAACCGATACGGTCGGGATGTTGACCGGGTCGATCGCCGAAAACGCGCACCCGGCCGCTGTCCGGCCGGTACAAACCCAGGATGAGGTGCAGCAGCGTGGTTTTGCCCCCGCCGTTGGGGCCGACGATCACGGTGAACGCTCCAGGCGGAATGTTCAGGCTGATGTGGTCGAGCACCGGCTCGTCGTCGAAGCCGAAAACGACCTTATCCAGGGCAATGACCGGGGCGTGGGTATCAGGGTTCGACATGCGGCTGTGCCATGTGGGCCTGCGGGGAGGAAGCGTTGTTCGACGGACCTTGCGGACGATCCGGTGCCAGGGCCTCGCGAAGGGTAACGGCGATGGCCCGCATGCCGGCCGTCCAATCACGGGCCAAGGGGTCGAGGGTCAGGACTTCGCCATTGATCTCGCGGGCGATGGTGCGCGCCGCCCCCTGGGCAAACTGGGGTTCGATGAAGATCACCCGGATACCGTGGGAACGGGCCTCGTCGGTAATTCGTGCCAGCTCACGCGGGCCCGGCTCCTTGCCTTCCGTCTCGATCGCCATCTGTTCCAGACCGTAGCTACGAGCGAAGTAGCCGAAGGCGGGGTGAAACACCAGGAAGCGACGGGAATCGGCGGGCAGATCGGCCAGGCTTGCCAGGATGGCCTCGTCGGCCGAGTGGATCTGCGCCACGAATCGCCGAAAACCCTGGTGATAGCCCCGGGCATGGTCCGGGTCCGCTCGGATCAACGCATCGCGGATACTTTCCGCCTGCAGGCGTACCAGGGCGGGTGACAGCCAGACGTGTGGATCGGCGCCGCCATGCCCGCCCGAGTCGTGGCCGGCATGGTCGTCATGACTTCCCATGGGATGGCGACGGATGTTGGCGATGGTGTCGACGGTCGTCATGTCGGCATTGGCTGCCTGGAAACGGGGTAGCCAACCCTGCTCGAAAGGCACGCCGATGGCGAAATACAGCCTGGCCTGCGAGAGTGCCGCCATTTGTCTTGGCGTGGGTTCGTAGGTAACCGGTTCGGCATTGGCGGGTACCATCACCTGCACGTCGACATGCTCCCCGCCGATGGCTTTGACGAAGTGCGCCTGCGGCGGGATAGACACGGCCACCGGCAACGCGGCAGCTCGACCGGTCAACGGCAGAATCGACAGGCAAAGCAAAAGCACGAAGCGATGGAGCGGCGGCATCATCGGTACATTCCCCGGTCGGTGATTTGACGTTACTTTATAACATTTTCGGGCCCCGGGCCGAACTCCGCGCCATCCCCAAGGTTTCAGCCGCGACGCGACCGGAGCCGCCGCACAAGGCGGCGGCCCATCAGCCGCCGATTGAGATTCGTCAGCGTGGTCTGAAGCAGCGCCTCCTGGCGACGGCTGGCATGCCGGGCATAACGCGTCTTTTCCAGCAGGGTGCCGACGCGGCGCAGCGCGGAAGCCTCTTGCGGCATTCGCCGGGCGACCCGGTCGAGGAAAGCGCGTTCACTCTCCTCGTTGCGGCGGGGCAGGTCCAGGGCCGCGAGATTGGCCTGCAGGCGTTGCCAGCGATAACCCGTCTCGCTGCCCGACGCCCGTCTGGCCTCACGCCGGCCAATCCACCAGAGTAGTGCCCACCAGGAAAGTCCGGCGAGAGCGAACGCATAGATCGCCAGGGCAAGCGGCGAGAGTGCCGACAATCCGATCTGACGCAACAGGTCGAGCTGGATCCGCCCGTCGTAACCGAGCACATACTGGTTCCAGCGATTATCCAGGTTCTCCGCCCAGAGCCGCAGATGGCGCGACCAGTCATCGTCAACCCGCCGGATCGTGGCCGGTAGATCGGGGTTCGCGGTCGTGGACTGGGCTACCCCGGATTCAATCCGTTCGGGGGCGACGGCCGCGGTGGGATCGATTCGTTGCCATCCCTGACCCGGAAGCCAGACTTCGCTCCAGGCGTGTGCATCGGCTTGGCGAACCACCAAGAAGTTGCCGTTGATCTCGCCGCCCTGATACCCCGTCACCACTCGGGCCGGCACACCGGCTGCCCGCATCAGGCGAGTAAAGGCATCGGCGTAATCGGCGCAGTAGCCACGCCGAGTCTCGAAAAGGAAGGTATCGGCGCGATCGGCGCCCTCGCGCCGGCCTGGCGAACGGGTGTAGCGAAAGTCGCGGTCGCGGAAATAGGCCAACGCGGCCTCGATACGCTCTGCCGGCGCGCGATACCGCCAGTCGGCCGCCAGATCCTGGAGTAACGGATTGAGGCCGGCGGTTGCCAAGTAGCGTTTCTGAAGAAAGCGCGGCAGGCCAGCCGCATCAAGCCGGTATTCCAAGTCCGATTGCAGGCGGTATCGAAGCCGGTCGTCCACGGGACGATTACGCTGCACCACCAGGTTGGCGTCTACCCGGCTGTGCCGCGGTGTGCCCACGGCTGCCGCGAGACTAGGCAATTGCATGCCACCGGTCGGTTCGAGGGTGACTTCGTAGGCGACGCGCGACTCTTCCAATGTCTCCAACCGTGGCTTGGCTGCAGGCGGGTCGGCCAACCAGCTCTCGGGGTCGTCATCCGCAAATCCGCCCATGACGAAGACCCGCCAGTATCGATCGGGGGGCGGGATCACGTCGCCGTCGAAGCGCACCCGAAAAGCCGGTGTCGGATCGCTGGCGAGTTGATCGAATTGCCCGGGGCGCATCTGTTCCGACAGGCCCGTGACGGCCTGGCCGCCGGGCTGCTGTGTGCCCCACAATCCCCCCGGAGGGCGCGGAAAGAGGGCGAACAGGATCAGGGCGAAGGGAAGCCCCATGCCTACCAGCCGACCCGCCGCCCGCAGGCGTCTGCCGCTGGGTTCGGCCACGGGCTGGGTGACACCCAGCCAGGCGCCCACCAGCAGCCAGAACAAGATGGAGACCAACAGGAAAATCCAGATCGCCTGGTCGAATAGCAGCACGCTGACCAGGAGAAAAAAGCTCAGCAGCAGCACGCTGTGTTGATCGCGCAGGCTGCGTGTCTCCAACAGCTTGAGGGCTGCGGCGAGCACCAACAGGGTCACGCCGGCGTCCCGCCCCCAAAGGGCATGGAATTGGAGCAACACCAGAAACGCACTGCCTGCAGCGAGCAGGCCCAGGAGCCAGCGGCCGGGCAATGTCCAGCCCCGCACTTCGTGCAATCGCCGCCATGCCAGTGCGCCGACCACCAGGGGCAGGACGGCGATGGGTAGATGTGGCAGCAACAGCCCGACCGCCCCGACCAACACCAGCCAGAGGAGGGGATCTAGCCGCACGGCGGCGCTCACGGGTGATCCTCCGCGGTCCAGTCGATGCGGTCGAATCCATCGGCATCCGCTCGCCGGCCGAAACGTGCCAGTTGTTGGAGGGCCCGCCGGCGTGCCTGGCGCTGCCCCTCTTCGGACCGGGCCTCGATCGAAGGCTTCCCCGGCAAGATCAGCTGCCAGGGACGACCGTGGTCGACGTGTTCGAGCAGAGACGCGGTCATTGCAGACAGGCGCTGCTCCCGCGTTCCGCGAAAGTCGGCGTAGTTGATTACTGTCGGTCGAACCGTGCTCGTTTTCGCCTCGGGTGTCCGGGAAACCAGCTTGCCGGTCTTGGCGAAATGGCGGAACACGATGTGGCGGAACGGATCGCCCGGTTGATAGGCGCGCAGCCGGGTTGGGTCTCCCTCGGACTGCAGGGTTCCCTCGGCGTCCGCTTGCCGCGCCTCGTGGGGGCGTTGTCGACCTTCGACAGGGGCGGGATGGACCCATTGTCCGCCCGCTAGGGAGACCCGACGCCGGATCGTCCACAGCCCCAGGGGGTAGTGGGTGGAGAGCAGGATCTCCGGCAGCGGCAGATACCCCCGTGGTGCTGGTGCCAGTGGGCAAGTGGCGCGGGAGGTCTGTCCGGGAGTGAGCACGGCGGTGGTGGTCTGGGCCTCTGTGTCGATCAGACCAATGGAGGGAGGGTTGAGACACGTGAGGTCCACGGCAGGGAGGTCGAGTCGGCTATCGAAATCGACCAACAATTGACCTGCCTCGAAGGCCGGGCGCATAGGCACATGGGCGCCGATGACACGCAGATTCTTGAGCGAGCGCCAGCCCTGCCAGGCGCTGTTTACCATCAGGGCGATGACCACGAAGGCGAGCAGGAAAATCAGGTTATTGCCGTAATTGATCGCGGCGAGCAGCATGGCGACCGTGATCGCCAGCAGGCCAAGGCCGAATCGTCGGGGGCGGATGGTCATGGACGCGGCCGGATTCGCCACGGCGCTAGGGGGCGGCAACCCGACTGAGAAGCAACTCGGCGGCGTCTCGCCCGTCATGATCGTCCATGCCGACCCGGTGGTTCACCAGGGCGGGGAGAACCGCCTGGACATCATCGGGCAGGACGTGGTCGCGCTGGTCGATCAACGCCCAAGCACGCGCCAGCGAGATAAGCATCAGCCCGGCGCGGGGCGATAGCCCGACGCTGAATTCGGCGGTCTCTCGACTGGCGGCCAGCAACGACTGGACGTAGGTGCCGATGGCTTCGGCCACGTGAACGCGCCGGACCTGATCCTGCAACTGCATCAATCCCGTGGGTTCGACCACGGACTTGATTTCACCCAGATGGGATCGCCCACCGCCGTCGAGCAGCATGCGACGCTCGGTCTGCGCATCCGGATACCCCAGCCGGATC
>JAABTF010000027.1 GCA_011389965.1 Halothiobacillus sp. | reverse complement strand
ATCGACGTGCTGCGGATCGAGTCACGTCCGGCACGCGATCGGGTCTGGGACTACGTGTTCTTCATCGACATTGCCGGCCATCGCGACGACCCGGCGGTGGCCGCGACCCTCGAGAAGCTGCGGCCCTATTGTGGCCAACTGCGGGTGCTGGGCTCCTATCCGGTGCCGGTGGTCAATTACCCCGGAGGGGCGTGATGGACGATAGGCGCAACGCGATCACCCGTGCCCGCGATTGCGTGCAGGCGATCAGCCCGTACGTACCCGGCAAGCCTGCCGACGAGGTGGCGCGCGAATACGGCATCGAGGACGTGCTCAAGTTGGCCTCGAACGAGAACCCGCTCGGGGCAAGCCCGCGTGCCGTCGAGGCGGTCAGTGAGGGTCTGCGCGATCTGCACGTATACCCCGACGGCAGCGGCTATCGACTCAAACAGGCAATCGGTACGCATTACGTCGTGGACCCCGGGCAGATAACCCTGGGCAACGGTTCGAACGACGTGCTCGAGCTGGTTGCGCGCGCCTATCTGGAGCCAGGCAACAATGCGGTGTTTTCCGAGCATGCCTTTGCAGTCTATGCCCTGGCCACCCAGGCGGCGGGCGCCGACGCCAAGGTGGTGCCCGCGCGGCCGGCGGACGATCCGCACATGCCCTTCGGCGCCGAGCTGGAGGGCATGGCCGCGGCGGTCGACGAAAACACGCGCGTCTTGTTTCTCGCCAACCCCAACAACCCGACCGGGACCTGGGTGGAAGCCGCCGAGCTGCGCGCATTGCTCGATGCGGTGCCGCCCCATGTGGTCGTAGTGCTCGACGAGGCGTACTCCGAGTACGTCGATGATCCGGCCTTTCCCAACGGCATCGAGCTGCTGGCGCACTACCCGAACCTGGTCGTCACGCGCACTTTCTCGAAGATCTTCGGTTTGGCCGCGCTGCGAGTCGGTTTCGCAATCAGCGACCCGGCGATAGCCAGTCTCCTCGACCGCGTACGGCATCCCTTCAATGTCAATGCGCTGGCCCTGCGGGCGGCCGAGGCGGCCTTGACGGATGCGGCCTTCGTCCAGCAGAGCAGGGCGGTCAATCGAACCGGTCTGGCCCAATGGCTGAAAGCCGCGGATGAGCACGGCTGGCAGACCATCCCCAGCCGGGCCAACTTCATCACGGTGCTTACCCCCTTTGCCGCCGGGCGCGTTTTCGAGAGCCTGTTGCGCGAGGGCGTGATCGTCCGTCCGCTCGGCGGGTCCGAGGCGCGGGGCGGCTTGACCCAGGCACTGCGGATCACCATCGGCACTGCCGAACAAAACCGGCGCGCGATCGGGGCGCTGGCTCGTGGCCTGGAGGCCCTGAGAACGGAGGAGAGCCCGGCATGATGTTTCGCCGCATGGCGCTGATCGGCACGGGCCTGATCGGCGGTTCGCTGGCCTTGGCCCTGCGTGAGAAGGGCGAGGTAGGCGAGGTGGTGGGTTTCAGTCGTCGACTGGAGACGCGGCTGTCCGCCGAGCGCCTGGGCCTGATCGACCGCCCCGCCGACAGCCTTGCAGAGGCCGTGTCCGGGGCCGACCTGGTTTTCCTGGCCACGCCGGTCAAGGCCATGGATGCGTTGCTCGCCGAGTTGGCCCACTGTCTGCCGGCGGACGCCCTGATAACGGATGGTGGCAGCGTCAAGGGGGCCGTGGTCGAACGGGCGCGGGCACACCTGTCATCGGCGCAGCTCGCACGGTTCGTGCCGGGCCACCCGATCGCCGGACGAGAGCACAGCGGCCCCGAATCGGCCACGGCCGACCTGTATCGGGGGCACCGCGTGATCCTGACCCCACTCGAGGAGAATGCCCCGGGGGACGTCGCGCGCATCGAGGCGATGTGGCGGTCCGTCGGCGCTCGGATCGAGCGTCTTGATGTGGCCCATCACGATCACGTCCTCGCGGCGACTTCGCATCTGCCTCATGCGGCCGCATTCGCCATGGTCTCGGCGCTGTCGCGCCTGGCCGAGCGTTACGAGGTGTTTCGCTACGCCGCCGGCGGGTTTCGCGATTTCACCCGGATTGCCAGCTCCGATCCGGTGATGTGGCGCGACATCTGTCTCGACAATCGCCACGAACTGCTCGGCATGCTGGACCATTATCGCGAGGAGCTTGATGACCTGCGCGCGATGCTCGCCGACGGCGAGGGTGACGCACTTGAGACCTATTTTGCCGAGGCCAAGGCCGTGCGCGATGCGCTCTACCCGACGGCCGAACACGACGATCGGCCGGCCGAGGCCGGCTGAGTCGGTCGGCTTGCGCCGAAGATTCGATAACCATTTTCCCCCAATCAGCCGGATGACCGCGCCATGACTTCCGCTCATGACATCGCTTCACTTACCTTCCGCAGCACCGCGGCCGAAACGCTCAAGGGCGAGGCTCGGGTGCCGGGGGACAAGTCGATCTCGCATCGTTCCATCATGCTCGGTTCGCTGGCCGAGGGCATGACCGAGGTGACCGGCTTTCTCCAGGGCGAGGACAGTCTCAACACGCTGCGCTGTTTTCGCGCCATGGGCGTGGAGATCAGCGAGCCGGTCGACGGTCGTGTCACCATTCACGGGGTCGGACTGCACGGATTGGCGGCGCCCAAAGCACCGCTGTACGTGGGCAATTCGGGGACGTCGATGCGCCTGATGGCGGGCATTCTGGCCGGCCAACGTTTCGACTCGGTCCTGCAGGGGGACGCCTCGCTTTCCAAGCGGCCGATGAAGCGGGTCGTCGACCCGCTCCTCCAGATGGGGGCGCGCATCGAATCGGGTGCCGAGGGCCGCTCGCCGCTGAAGATCCATGGCGGTCAGGCCCTTCGGGCGATCGACTACCACATGCCGATGGCGAGTGCGCAGGTCAAGTCCTGCGTGCTGCTTGCCGGCCTTTACGCCCAGGGCCCCACCTGCGTGACCGAACCGGCGCCGACGCGGGACCATACCGAACGCATGCTCGAAGGCTTTGGTGTGGCCGTCGGGCGCACCGACAGTCGCGTCTGTCTGGATCAGCTCGATCCCGCCGACCGACGGCTGCGGGCCGCTCCGCTGGAAGTGCCGGCCGACATCTCCTCGGCGGCCTTTTTCCTGGTGGCGGCGAGCATCCTGCCCGGCTCGAACATCCTGTTGACCCACGTGGGACTCAACCCCACACGCACCGGGGTGATCGACATCCTTCTCGCCATGGGGGCCGACATCCGCATCGAAAATCGCCGTACCGTCGGCGGCGAGCCGGTGGCGGACCTGCGCGTCAAGAACGCGGATCTGACGGGCATCGAGATCGACGAGGCACTGGTGCCGCTGGCGATCGACGAGTTTCCGGTGATCTTCGTTGCCGCCGCCTGTGCTCATGGCCGCACGGTGCTCACCGGCGCCGAAGAACTGCGGGTCAAGGAATCCGACCGGATCGCGGTGATGGCCGATGGCCTCTCCAGGCTGGGCATCGATGCCACGCCCACCGAGGACGGCATGGTCATCGAAGGGCGCGGCGAGCCCAAGCCGTTCGGCTCGGCGACTATCAATGCCCAGGGGGATCATCGCATCGCGATGGCATTCGCCGTGGCGGGCCTCAAGGCGCGTGGCGAAGTCACGGTGCATGACTGCCAATTCGTCGAGACATCCTTCCCCGGTTTCGCCGAACTGTTCAACCGCCTGGGCGGTTGCCTCGAACTCTCACGACACTGATTGCAACCAAGGCCTGAGGAGATACGCATGGTACCGGTCATCACCATCGACGGCCCGAGCGGGTCGGGCAAGGGCACGGTCGCGCGGCGGCTGGCCACCCGGCTGGGATTCGGGTTGCTGGACTCCGGGGCGCTCTATCGCTTGACCGCCCTGGCCAGCCAGAACGCCGGCCTTGCCCCCCAGGCGCCCGAGGTGGTCGACATGGCCCGGCGTCTGGATTGCCGCTTCGACGAACAAGGCAACGTGTTTCTCAATGAGGAAAACGTCAGCCGCGAATTGCGCACGGAAACCATCGGCGCGGTCGCCTCGCAGATCGCTGCCCGTCCCGAGGTGCGCGATGCCCTGTTGCAGCGACAGCGCGACTTCGCCCGACCGCCCGGGCTGGTTGCCGATGGCCGTGACATGGGCACGGTGGTCTTTCCCGACGCCCCGGCGAAGATCTTTCTCGACGCCAGCGCCGAGGTTCGAGCCGATCGACGTTATAAGCAGTTGATCGAGAATGGATTCGATGCTAATTTTACCGCCCTCGTTGAGGAGATCCGCCAACGGGATGAGCGGGACCGCAATCGGTCGGTGGCGCCCCTTCGGCCTGCCGAAGATGCGTTAGTCGTTGATTCCAGTGATCTTTCCGTCGACGAGGTGGAGGCCACGCTCTGGCGTTACATCCAGGATCGGCTCGCCGATCAGGGGTAAGCGCCGGGGCGGTGGCCATTTGACTCGTGTTTTTGTGCGGGCAATACCGCCCGATCATCAACCAGTTGGTACTGGCAAACCCAGGGAAGGATAAGCCAGCATTTTTTAACCACGACGGACAGCAACAGGAACGTCCAGTCGTCAACCCTTTGGAAATGCGGATTAATGTCTGAAAGTTTTGCCCAGCTTTTTGAAGAAAGCCTCCAGAATACCGTCATGCAGGCGGGTTCGATCGTCTACGGCAAGGTTGTTGCCATCAATGACGATTATGTCACTGTCGACGTCGGTCTGAAGTCGGAAGGGATCATCCCGACCGACCAGTTCCGCGACGACAATGGTGAAGTCAATCTCAATGTCGGCGAAGAGGTCGAGGTAGCCCTCGATGCAGTCGATGATGCCTTCGGCGAAACCCGCCTGTCGCGCGAAAAGGCCCTGCGAGCCCGCGCCTGGACGAAGCTGGAGAAGTCGTTCGAGAACGACGAGATTGTCACCGGCCGCATTTCCGGGAAGGTCAAGGGCGGCTTTACCGTCGACCTCGGCGACGTTCGCGCATTCCTGCCGGGCTCGCTGGTCGACGTCCGCCCGATTCGGGACACCACGTATCTCGAAGGCAAGGACATCGAGTTCAAGATCATCAAGCTCGACCAGCGCCGCAACAACGTCGTTGTCTCGCGCCGTGCGGTGGTCGAGGAAGAGTACAGCGCCGAGCGCGAAGCACTGCTCGAGCAGCTGCAGGAAGGCATGGTCCTCCGCGGTATCGTCAAGAACCTCACCGACTACGGTGCGTTCCTGGACCTCGGCGGCATCGACGGCCTGCTGCACATCACCGACATGGCGTGGAAGCGCGTCAAGCATCCGTCCGAGATGGTCAACATCGGTGACGAGATCGACGTCAAGGTGCTGAAGTTCGACCGTGAGCGCAATCGCGTCTCGCTGGGCCTCAAGCAGCTGGGCGAGGATCCGTGGAGTGACATAGCGCGTCGCTACCCGACCGGCACCCGCCTGTTCGGCAAGGTCACCAACATCACCGATTACGGCTGCTTCGTCGAAATCGAGGATGGCGTCGAAGGCCTGGTACACGTGTCCGAGATGGACTGGACCAACAAGAACGTCAACCCGGGCAAGCTGGTCACCGTTGGCGAGGAAGTCGAAGTGATGATCCTCGACATCGACGAGGACCGTCGCCGGATCTCGCTGGGCATGAAGCAGTGCCAGCCGAACCCGTGGGATGCGTTTGCCGCGACTCACACCAAGGGCGACAAGGTCGTGGGCCAGATCAAGTCGATCACCGACTTCGGCATCTTCATCGGCCTGGAAGGCGGCATCGACGGCCTGGTGCACCTCTCCGACCTGTCTTGGAGCGAGCCGGGTGAAGAAGCCGTTCGCCAGTTCAAGAAGGGCGAGGAGCTCGAAGCGGTGGTCATCGCCATCGATCCCGAGCGTGAGCGCATCTCCCTGGGCCTCAAGCAACTCGAGGACGACCCGTTGTCCAACTGGGCGGCCGATCATCCGAAGGGCACCATCGTCAAGGGTACCCTGGGTGAAGTTGACGCCCGCGGTGCGGTGGTCGACCTGGGTGACGGCGTCGAAGGCTACATCCGTGCATCCGACATCGCTCGTGAGCGTATCGACGATGCCCGCACCGTCCTGAAGGAAGGTGAGGAAGTCGAGGCCAAGTTCATGGGGATCGATCGCAAGAACCGCATGATCAGCCTGTCGATCCGTGCCAAGGACCACGCGGAAGAAACCGAGGCGATGGAAGACCTCAGCCGCGCCCCGAGCACGTCGTCGCCGACGCTGGGTGACTTGCTCAAGGAGCAGCTCGGCCGCTCCGAGTAAATCGGTCCCGCTGAGCCTGAAAAACGCCATCCTTCGTGATGGCGTTTTTTATGGGTGCCTTGAGTCTGCCCGGTTGCGACTCGGCCTTGGGCTCGGGTTTTTGCCGGACTCGCTCGCCGCGGGTTCCCACCAAAACAATTGCCGCGTGCCGGAATCGGCACGTCCAACGGAGTATTTACCGATGACCAAGTCGGAATTGATTGAACGGCTGGCTGATCGCCAGCAATACCTGCCCATGCGCGATATCGAGACCTCGGTACGCTTGATGCTGGACGAAATGATGGATGCGCTCAGCGCCGGCGAGCGGATCGAGATTCGCGGCTTCGGCAGCTTCTCGCTGAATTACCGTCGGCCGCGTCTGGGGCGCAACCCCAAGACCGGTGAGACCGTATCGCTGGGGGCCAAGTACGTGCCTCATTTCAAGCCAGGCAAGGAATTGCGCGAGCGGGTCAACGCCGCCGTGAAGAGCGAGGGCTGAACATGGGCGCGCACTGCCCCCAGCCGCGTATCTACGTGGCCTTGGATTCCGCTCGCCAAGTCCGCATCCAGGCGCTTCTCGACCAACTGGATCCCTCGTTGTGCGGCATCAAGATCGGCAAGGAAGCGTTTACCGCTCTGGGGCCCGCGGTCGTGGAAATGGCGCGGCAACGGGGATTTCCCGTGTTCCTCGACCTCAAGTTCCACGACATACCCAATACCGTGCATCAGGCGTGTCGGGCCGCGGTCGATCTGGACGTCTCGTTGATTAACGTCCACGCCAGCGGCGGTCGGCGAATGCTTGCGGCAGCCCGGGAGGCCATTGCCCCGGCACCGGGTGCGCCGGCATTGATCGCAGTGACCGTGCTTACCTCCATGGAGGATGCGGATCTGGCGGAGGTCGGGGTCACGGACGGCGCGGCACAGCAAGTCGCCCGGCTGGCCGGATTGGTGGCCGGTGAAGGTCTAGACGGGGTGGTCTGCTCGGCACTTGAGGCTACCGAAATGCGGCAGGTCTTTCCCGGCAGGCGTGGTGTGATCGTGACGCCGGGCGTGCGCCCGGCAGGCAGTGCTCCGGATGATCAACGACGGGTGCTCACGCCTGCCGCCGCGATCCAGGCTGGGGCATCCAGTCTGGTAATCGGGAGACCGATCACGGGTGCCCAGTCGCCGGGCGACGCCCTGAGGGAGATCGTGGCCAGCTTGTAAGGGGCTTTTGGGTGACGGCCTTTCGGCGTGGAGAGGGCTTACTGCGCGTCGTCAAGCAACCCGTCACGGGTGCCCACCCAGATCATCAGGTCGTGGAAGGCCCGAATGTTCTCGACGTAATTGGTGGTTTCGCTGCCGCGCGCATACCCGTAGCGCATGTCGCGGTAAATGGCGGGATCGGACAATTGGGGCAGCCGCTCACGCACGTCGGCCCATTGGTTGGGGTCTCCGCCCTGCTGGCGCGTAAGTTTCAGGGCGTCGCGGAGATGGCCGATGCCGACATTGTAGGCGGCCAGCGCCAAGTACGTCCGGTCGGGCTCCGTGGCGGTGTCCGGCACCATGTCACGGAGTTGATCGATGTACTTGGCAGCGCTCATGATGTTCTGCACCGGATCGGCCGGATTGCGCAGTCCCAGATCGCGAGCGGTCGGCAGCGTGATCTGCATCAGGCCGTAGGCATTCTGGTGGGAAACCGCGTTGGGTCGCCATTTGGACTCCTGATAGCCCACTGCGGCAAGCAGGCGCCAGTCGATCGCGTAGCGCTCACCGGCGCGCCTGAATGTTGGCAGATAGGGCCGGGCGCGTGTTTCCAGATCGCGCAAAAACCGCCGGGAGAGTGCTTCGTCGAGCCGCTCGAACTGGGCGTAATGCCTGTCCACCAAGCCCTTGAGCTCCTGGGTGCTGCGGATTGCGCCGAAAAAGTGGCGAGCGGCTCGGAGAAGCGATTCGTCGGCCTGACGTGAGAAAACCCAACCAAGAGAGACCGGCGGGCCAATGCTGGGGCCGACGGCCACCTCGTCGGAGAGTTTGTCGGTCAACAGGGCGATGTGGGACAGCGCGATGGCGTAATCGATCCGGCCCTGCCGGATGCCCTCGAGGACAGCGAGTTTATCCGGTTCCTCCTGAGGGCGGAGGGCCAGCGAAGGGTTGGCTTCTGTCACCCGCTCGAGCCAAAAGCCGGTGGCCGATCCCCGGGGAAGGGAGAGCGGCTTGCCGCTTAGATCGTCGAGTCGGGATGGCCCGTCTTGCCCGTTGGCATGCAGGAGTTTGCGGCTGACCGTGAGATAGGGAGGGCCGTAGCGCCAACCCTGCTGTCGGGCGGGGTCGATGGCCAGACCGGCCGCAGCCAGGTCGGCCCGGTTATCGTCGATGGCCTGATAGGCCGCCTCGATACTCGGTACCACCAGATACTGGACCGACACCCCAAGGCGTTCGGCAAACCGGCCAGTGAGATCGTATTCCAGGCCCTGTGGCCGGTAGCTGTCCGGAATGTACAGGGTGGGCTCGATCAGCGTGGCCACGCGTAGCGTGCCGCGTTGTCGGACCTGCTCGATCTGCGGGGTGCGCTTGAAAGACTCGGCCACGTCGATGGCCTGCAGCCGGGCCGGGCGTTGGTCGGGTGTCCAAGTGTTGATCCACCAGGCCAGCGGCGCGAAAAACAGGGCGCCCACGCCGATCAGCGGGGTCAGCCAGCGGCCGACTCCGCGTGGGTCCCTCGCTGGACTCAAAACCGATAGCCCACGTGGATGGCGACCACGCCGAAGGTCAGGTTATGCACCTCGACGTGATCGAAGCCGTTCTCCAGCATCATCTGCTCCAGGGTTTCCTGGTCGGGGTGCATGCGGATCGATTCGGCCAGGTAGCGATAGCTGTCGGCATCATTGGCCAGCAGCTTGCCCATGACCGGCAGGGCGGAGAAGGAATAGGCGTCGTACAGTCGCCCGACCACCGGATTGACCGGCTTGGAGAACTCCAGGATCACCACGCGCCCGCCCGGCTTGACCACCCGCGCCATCTCGGCAAGGGCGCGCGCCTTGTCGGTGACGTTGCGCAGGCCGAAGCCGATGGTCACGCAGTCGAAGCGACTGCCCTCGAAGGGCAGCTGCTCGGCATTGGCCAGGCTGTACTCGACATTGTTGAAAATGCCCTGTTCGTCGAGCTTTTCGCGCCCGACGGCGAGCATGCTGGCATTGATGTCGGAGAGCACCACTGTCCCGGTATCGCCCACGATACGGGCCATGCGCGCGGCGAGATCGCCGGTGCCCGATGCCAGATCGAGCGCCTGACCGCCGCGCTTGAGACCGGTGTATTCCAAGGCGATGCGTTTCCACAGACGGTGGACACCGAACGACATGGCATCGTTCATCAGGTCGTAGCGGGCGGCGACCGAATCGAACACGGAGCCGACCAGCCGGACCTTTTCCTCGCGGGGAACTTCCCGGTAGCCAAAGTGCGTCTTCTCGGTCATGGAACTGTCTCTCGTCTGCGGGCGGGCCATTGGGGCATGCGTGTCAGTGGGGCTTGTCCGATTCGGAGGATAATACATCGTAGGACGGGGCCGCGGGGGTGGCGCGTTCGCCCTGCGGATCGCGTTCCACCCCGGCGGCGGCCAGGCGATCGAGGTATTCCCGCCAGTTTCGGTCCTGCGATTCTCCCAGTTCGCGCAACAGGCCCCAGTCGTACAGGCCACTGTCGTGGCCGTCGTCAAACACCAGTTTGACCGCGTAGCGGCCCACCGGTTGCACGTCGGTGATTCGGACGGTTTCCTTGCCCAGTACCAGCATCATCTCGCCGCCACCGTGACCGCGCACCTCCGCTGAGGGACTGTAGACGCGCAGGTATTCCGCGGGCAGGTCGTAATGCCTGCCATCGGGAAACGTTACCGCAAGGCTGCGCCGGTCCTTGGCCAGTCGGATCTTGCTGGGGGCGGGGCTCGATGTGCTCATGGTCTGCTCCGGCGTTGCCGCGGTTAAAGGATGTATCGGCTCAGGTCCTCGTCACGGGCGAGTTCGCCCAGCCGCTCCTCGACAAAGTCGGCATCCAGCGTCAGCTTGCCGTGCTTGCTGTCGGCCTCGAAGCTCAATTCCTCGAGGAGATGCTCCATGACCGTCTGCAGGCGACGCGCGCCGATGTTCTCGGTGCGGTGATTGACCTCGAAGGCGATCTCGGCAATGCGGCGGATGGCCGCATCCGTGAAATTGATCTCCAGCCCGTCGGCACCCAGCAGCGCAATGTGCTGACGAGTGAGGGCCGCGTCGGGCTCGGTGAGGATGCGGACGAAGTCGTCGCTGCTCAGGGCGGCAAGCTCGACCCGGATCGGCAGGCGGCCCTGCAGTTCGGGGATCAGGTCCGAGGGACTGGCCACATGGAAGGCCCCCGAGGCGATGAATAGGATGTGATCGGTGCGCACCATGCCGATCTTGGTGTTGACCGTGGAGCCCTCGATCAGCGGCAGCATGTCGCGCTGCACCCCTTCGCGGGAGACCTCGCCGCCGCCTTGTTCGGCCCGCTTGGCCACCTTGTCGATCTCGTCGATGAAGACGATGCCGTTTTGCTCGACCCGATCGGCGGCTTCTTGGCGGATCTCCTCCTCGTTGACCAGGTTGGCAGCTTCCTCGTCGGTGAGCAGCGAGAGGGCCTCGGCGACCGACAGGTGACGACTCTGGGTCTTGCCCTGGTTCATGTTCTGGAACATGCCGCGTAACTGGCTGGCCATTTCCTCCATGCCCGGCGGGGTCATCACGTCGATGCCGGCCGGGGACTGCTGCAGGTCGATCTCGATCTCGCGGTCGTCGAGCTCCCCGCGGCGAATCTTGTCGCGGAATTTCTCCCGGGTATTGCGGTAGGCCTCGTCGCCGTGGCTGTCGCCTTGCGAGGAGTCGCGGGGGGCCGGCAGCAACGCGTCGAGCACCCGGTTTTCCGCGGCGACGCGTGCGCGATCACGCACCTCGGCCATGGCCTCCTGTCGGCACATCTTCAGCGCGTACTCGGCCAGGTCCCGGATCATCGACTCGACATCACGCCCGACATAACCCACCTCGGTGAACTTGGTCGCCTCGATCTTGAGAAACGGTGCGTTGGCCAGTTTTGCCAGCCGGCGGGCGATCTCGGTCTTGCCCACGCCGGTGGGACCGATCATCAGGATGTTCTTGGGCGTGATCTCGCTCTTGAGCGGCTCGTCGACCTGCTGGCGACGCCAGCGGTTGCGCAGGGCGATGGCCACCGCCTTCTTGGCGGCCTGCTGGCCGACGATGTGCTTGTCGAGTTCGGTGACGATTTGTGCGGGTGTCAGGTTCATCAGTTCAGTTCTTCGATGGTCAGCTTGTGATTGGTATAGATGCAGATGTCGCCGGCAATGTGCAGGGCCGTCTCCACGGTCTCGCGCGCCGGCAACTGCGAGTGGCGCATCAGCGCGGTAGCCGCCGACTGGGCGTAGGCGCCCCCCGAACCGATGGCGATCAGCGAGTCTTCGGGCTCGATCACGTCGCCGTTGCCGCTGATGGTGAGCATGGCATTGCGATCGGCAACCACCAGCATGGCCTCGAGCTTGCGCATCATCCGATCGGTGCGCCAATCCTTGGCCAACTCGACTGCCGAGCGCAGCAGGTTGCCGCTGAACTTCTCGAGCTTGGCCTCGAAGCGTTCGAACAGGGTGAAGGCATCGGCCGTGGCGCCGGCAAAACCGGCGAGAACCTGGCCATCGTAGAGCGTGCGGACCTTGCGCGCATTGCCCTTGACTACGGTGTGGCCGAGGGTCACCTGGCCATCGCCGCCGATGACGGTTTCGCCGTCCTTGCGCACGCACAGGATGGTGGTGCCGTAGAGGGTGTCTTCTTGGGCCATGGGAATCACTTCAGTCCGGTTGTGTGGGCGGGCGGTGACCTCGGGACCAGGGGCAGCGGCCGTGGGTCGGGGCTCCAGGCGCGTGTCCCGGGGTCGGGCAACTTGAGCCAGGAATCATGGTGACGGTTCCCGCGGTTTTCAACCGTCGAGTGACTCGTCGTCCGGCCGCCGCCCGGCGCGCGGATGCGCCTTCTCGTAGACTGACATCAGGTGCTGGAAATCGAGATGGGTATAGATCTGAGTGGTCGAGAGGCTCTCGTGGCCGAGCATTTCTTGAACCGCGCGCAGGTCGCCGGAGGATTCCAGCACATGGGTGGCGAAGGCGTGTCGCAACTGGTGCGGATGAAGCGGAGCGTCCAGCCCCGCCTGTCGGCTCAGCCGATTGAGTCGCAACTGTACCGAGCGTGGGGTCAGTCGCCGGCCGCGATCATTGATGAAGACCGCAGGCTCCTCGGGACGGGCCCAGTGCCTGCGCAGGGTGAGCCAGTGGGTGAGGGCCTCGGTAGCCTTGCGGCCCACCGGCACGATCCGGGTCTTGTTGCGCTTGCCCGTGACGCGCACCTGGCGGGCGGCCGGGTCGATGGTATCCAGATCCAGGGAAACGACTTCCGCCAATCGCAGCCCACTGCCGTAGAGCCATTCGAACAGGCAATGGTCCCGGGCGGCGCGAATGCGCCCGTTGGGCGTTTCCGTGATCGGCTCGGGCAGGCCGGTCCCCCGGTCCAGCAGCCTGCTCATGGTCTCCACGTCGGGCGCCTCGGGTAGGCGGCGCGGTGCTCGCGGTGCCTTAAGTTGCAGGGCATCGGCAGGACAGTCGATGGCCAGCCGGATCCAGGTCTTGAGCAGTCGTCTAAGCGCGCTCACATGACGCGCGATCGAACGGGGTGACAGCCCGTCACGCGCCAGTTGGGCTAGAAACCCGCGCAATTGGCGGTCATCGATCTCCGCCGGGCTGGTGATGCCCAGAGGGTCAAGGTAACCCCGCAGGCGATCCCAGGAATTGCGGTAGGCGGCTTGACTGGGCGCGGTGAGCCTGTGGTCATTTGCCAGTTCGGCGATCGCCGCGTCGAAGGCTTGTGCCAGTGGGTCCCCGGAGGCGGCCATGCCGTGTCAGTCGGTAGGGTTGATGAGGTAGGCCGCCGCGAGTTCGCCGATCTGCTCGAGAAAATGGGTGCCTTGGGCCGGGTTGAAGCCCTCGGGCTGGTGGCGGCCCAGCGCGATCACGTGAGTGATGGTCTTTCCCTCGCGGGGACGGACCGCGATCAGCGCGGCCGAACCCGTCTGCGGCAGCGAGTCGCCGAAGAACTCGTCACGGACGTGATCGTGGATGCGCCCACAATGCGGCAAAGGGTTGTCCAGCCAGCCCTCGAGTGCCTTGCGGCTGGCCGGCTCGATTTCCTCGATTCGCTTGACCCGGCAGGCATCGACCTCGAAATTGGTCTCGATGCGCTGCTCGAGTGTGTCGGGGGCGCGATCCGTGGCGGTGAGCAAATCTTCGCAGAAGCGATGTAGCAGTTTATCGGCCCGGGCGTTCTCCTCGGCCACCTGGTGAAGGTGGTCGAGGGCGCGCCGCTGGCTGCGGGCCTGATTGCGCCAGCGCCGCAGTTGCCAGTGGTGCAGCGAAACACTCGGCTCGGGCGGCCCCGGCAGCTCGAGATGGTCGAGCAACTCCGGGTGTTCGAGCAGCAGGTCGGGGTGTTGTTGCAGGTAGTCGATCACCCGCTCGGCGGTGTTGGCGTCACCGTCAGTCGGCTCGGCATCCTTGTCGGCAAGTTCGAAGGCCACGTTCTCGCTCATGCGTCTGTCCCTGGATTGCTTGGGTTTGCTGGGGTTTTGGCGTGCCATGGGTCGGTCTTTTCGTGATCCGGCGACCGGCAGCCGCTACCCGGTTCACCTTAACCGTGGCTCCGCGTTGCGGCAATCCCGCGGTGGCGAGAACTCTATTTCAGAGCGATATCTCGCCGTCGAAGACGAATTCGGCCGGGCCGGTCATGCTCAGGCGAGCGTCGTCGTCGCCGGGCCATTCAATCGACAGCTCGCCGCCGTGCAATGTCACGCGGCAGGGGCTGACAAGCCGGCCGGCGCGAATGCCGGCAGCCACGGCGGCACAGGCGCCCGTGCCGCAGGCCAGTGTCTCGCCGGCACCGCGTTCGAACACCCGCAGCCGAATATGTTCGGGACTAACGGTCTCCACGAAACCGGCATTGACCCGCCGAGGAAATGCCGGGTGCGATTCGATCGCGGCGCCCACCGAACGGACCGGGAAGGTCTCGATCTGCTCGACCTGTACCACGGCATGCGGGTTGCCCATGGAAACCACGTCGACCTTGACCTGACCAAGGCCGCCGGGTGCGCCGCTGAGCATCAGCGTGTAAGGCGGGGTGTTCTCGGTGATCGGCGGTTTGAAGGGGATCGCTTCCGGGGCAAAACGCGGTCGTCCCATGTCGACGCGCACCCGCTCGTCGTCGGTCAGGTGCAAGACGATCGGTCCGCCGGTGGTCTCCACCCGGATCTCGCGCCGGTCGGTCAGGCCGCGCTCCGAGACGTAGCGGGCAAAGCAGCGCGCTCCATTGCCGCACTGTTCCACTTCACCGCCGTCGGCGTTGAATATGCGGTAGCGGAAGTCCGTGCGCGCGGCCTGCGCCGGCTCGATCAGCAACAGTTGATCAAAGCCGATGCCGAAATGGCGGTCGGCCCATCGCTGGATACGATCGCGCGTGAGCAGCCGGTCGACGTCGATGGACTGGGAGATGGCATCGATCACCATGAAGTCGTTGCCTAGTCCCTGCATCTTGCTGAATGCCAGCCTTTCGCTCATATCTGCCCCTGGTCGTGGGATGACCGTGTCGGCGGTTTATTCCCGGATGTTCGTGGTGGCGAGAATTCTACCATTGTGCCCTTGCGGAGATTCGGCGAGCCGTCGACGGCGCCAGGGTGTACGAATGTACCGTGGGGATTGCCTGGGGGTTGGTTGGCTTGAGACCGGCTCGCCGGCGGCTTTGCCAAGGTGGTCGTGGATAAGTCACTTATTTGGCGCCAATCTCTGTACAATGCGCGTCATTCGAATCGGTCATTGATGTGCTGGAGCGCGTCATGGCCCTCATTTTTTGTGTGTGCATGTCATGTGTACATGATCGACGGAAACCTGAATGTCAGACGCCAAAAACACTAGCGCAGTCAAGAACCTGCGGAACATCGCCATTATCGCCCACGTTGACCACGGCAAGACCACATTGGTCGATCGCCTGCTGCAGCAATCCGGCACGCTCGATGCTCGCGCCGATCTGGGCGAACGGATCATGGATTCCAACCAGATCGAGAAGGAACGTGGCATCACGATCCTGGCCAAGAACACCGCCATCAAGTGGCAATCGCCCGAGGGCGAGGATTACCGCATCAATATCGTCGACACCCCGGGTCACGCCGACTTCGGTGGCGAGGTCGAGCGGGTCATGTCCATGGTCGACTCGGTACTGCTGCTGGTGGATGCCGTCGACGGCCCGATGCCGCAGACGCGTTTCGTTACGCAAAAGGCCTTCGAGCATAACCTCAAGCCCATCGTCGTCATCAACAAGATCGACCGCCCGGGTGCCCGTCCGGACTGGGTCATCAACGAAGTTTTCGACCTGTTCGACCGTCTCGGCGCATCCGATGACCAGCTTGACTTCCCGATCGTCTACGCCTCGGCCCTGAATGGCTATGCGGGCCTCGAAGACGACGTCCGCGATGGCGATATGACACCGCTGTTCCGGGTGATAGCCGATCGGGTGCCGGCACCGGACGTCGATCCGGACGGCCCGTTCCAGATGCAGGTGTCCAGCCTCGACTACAACCCGTACGTGGGTGTGATCGGGATCGGCCGGATCAAGCGCGGCAAGGTCAGCACCAATACCACGGTCAAGATCGTCGGCCGCGAGGGTGAGGTGCGCAACGGCCGCATCCTGCAAATCATGGGCTTCCATGGCCTCGACCGGGTCGAGGTGGATTCGGCCCAGGCGGGTGACATCATCGCCTTCTCCGGTGTCGATCCCCTCTACATCTCTGACACGCTCTGTGATCCGGAGCATGTCGAGGCGCTGCCGGCACTGACCGTCGACGAGCCGACCGTTTCCATGACCTTCCAGGTCAACACGTCGCCGTTCGCAGGCCGGGAAGGCAAGTTCTTGACCAGTCGCCAGATCCGCGAGCGGCTCGAGCGCGAGCTGGTGCACAACGTCGCCCTGCGGGTGGAGCAGGGGGAGGACCCGGACAAGTTCCGCGTTTCCGGCCGTGGCGAGCTGCACCTGTCGGTCCTGATCGAGAACATGCGCCGTGAAGGCTACGAGCTGGGCGTGTCGCGTCCCGAGGTCATCGTCCGCGAGGTCGACGGCGCCAAGCAGGAGCCCTACGAGCAGCTGGTCGTCGATATCGAGGAGCAGCACCAGGGCGGCGTCATGGAGAAGATCGGCGAACGTCGGGGCGAAATGCGCAACATGGAGCCCGATGGCCAGGGCCGGGTGCGCCTGGAATTCATGATTCCGTCGCGCGGACTGATCGGCTTTCGCACCGAATTCCTCACCGCCACGCAGGGCAGCGGCCTGCTGTTCTCGGTCTTCGATCACTACGGTCCGTATCAGCCGGGCATGGTGGGGCAGCGCAACAACGGTGTGCTGATCGCTTCGGACACCGGCAAGGCGCTGGCCTATGCGCTGTTCAACCTCCAGGACCGGGGCCGTTTGATGGTCGGTCACAGTGACGAGGTGTATGAAGGCCAGGTGGTGGGCATCCACGCCCGCGACAACGACCTGACCGTCAACGTGCTCAAGGGCAAGAAGCTGACCAACGTGCGCGCCGCCGGCACCGACGAGGCGCTGACCCTGACCCCGCCGGAGCGCTACACCCTTGAGCAGGCGCTCGAGTTCATCGATGATGATGAGCTGGTCGAAGTCACGCCCGAGTCGATCCGCATCCGCAAGAAGCACCTGACGGAGAACGAGCGCAAGCGCGCTGGCCGTAAGGGTTGAATCTCGTTCCGGCCGCCCCCAGCGTGCCGGATCGTTTCGCCGCTAGGGATCGCCACGGGCAGGAGTGGATGACGCATGTTTGACAATCTCTCCAAGCGACTCGGTGGGTTGCTCGACGGCCTCAAGGGCCAGGGCCGCCTGACCGAGGACAACATAAAGGACGCCTTGCGTGAAGTGCGCATGGCGTTGCTCGAGGCCGACGTGGCCCTCCCGGTGGTGCGCGAGTTCATCAAGGATGTGCGCGAGCGGGCGGTCGGCGCCGAGGTGGCCAAGAGCCTTCAGCCGGGTCAGGTGTTCGTCAAGATCGTCAACGACGAGCTGACCCGACTGATGGGCTCGGAGAATACCGAGCTTGATCTGGCAGCGCGCCCCCCGGCAGTGGTGTTGATGGCCGGCCTGCAGGGCGCGGGTAAGACCACCAGCGCGGGCAAGCTCGGGCGCTGGCTGAAGAACAACCAGAAGAAAAAGGTGCTGGTGGTCTCGTCGGACGTCTATCGCCCGGCGGCCATCGACCAGCTGGATACGGTGGCCAAGCAGGTCGGCGTCGACTTCTTCCCCTCGAGCAGCGAGCAAGATCCGGTCGAAATCGCCAAGGCGGCACGCGCCCACGCCGAACTCAAGTTCTACGACGTGCTGATCGTCGATACGGCCGGCCGCCTGCACATCGACGACGAGATGATGGACGAGGTCGCCCGCATCCATCAGGCGGTCGATCCGATCGAGACCCTATTCGTGGTGGATGCCATGACGGGTCAGGATGCGGCCAACACCGCCCAGGCCTTCCACGAGCAGTTGCCCCTGACCGGCGTGATCCTCACCAAGGCCGACGGTGATGCCCGGGGTGGCGCGGCCCTGTCGGTGCGCTCGATCACCGGCAAGCCGATCAAGTTCCTCGGGGTGGGCGAGAAACTCGATGCCCTCGAGCCGTTCCACCCCGACCGGATCGCCTCGCGCATCCTGGGCATGGGTGACGTGGTTTCGTTGGTGGAGCAGGCGCAGGAGGGCGTCGATGCCGACAAGGCCAAGGCCTTGGCGGACAAGGTGCGCTCCGGCAAGGGCTTCACGCTCGAGGACATGCGCGAGCAGTTCACCCAGATGCTCAACATGGGCGGCATGAGTGGACTGATGGACAAGTTGCCCGGCATGGGCAAGCTGGGCGCGGACGCCCAGAAGCATGTGGATGACCGGGACGTCAAGCGCATGATTGCCATCATCGACTCGATGACCCCGGTGGAGCGCCAACGGCCGGACCTGATCAAGGGGTCGCGCAAGCGACGCATCGCCAACGGTTCGGGCATGCAGGTTCAGGATGTCAACCGGCTGCTCAAGCAGTACCGGGACATGCGCGACATGATGAAGAAGCTTTCCGGCGGCGGCATGAAGAAAATGATGCGAGCGATGAAGGGAGGCATGCCCGGCTTGCCGTTCTGACATCGTCCCGAGTCCGGTTTGTGCGGCCGAGGAGTCGCCGGATTCCCTTGGCCAGCTTTGGGCGGGGGAGGGGCTCCGGTATACTTCCCCGTTTTGATTGTTCCTGCGAGAGTGGCGGAATTGGTAGACGCACTGGTTTTAGGTACCAGCGCCTGACGGCGTGAGAGTTCGAGTCTCTCCTCTCGCACCAGATTCCCGTAATGAGTTCCCGTCGTGCATTGGCGAACGGGCCAATATTCAGACATTTGTTTTTTTGAGGTAACACATCCATGCAGGTTGAATTGCAGCCGGCCGAAGGCCTTACCCGCCGCCTGGAGATCGAGATCCCGGCCAACGAGATCGACGAGTTGGTCGAGAAGCGACTCAAGGACATGCGCGGTCGCGCGCGGATCGACGGCTTCCGTCAGGGCAAGGCGCCGCTGTCGGTCGTCCGGATGCAGTACGGCTCGCGGGTGCGTGATGACGTGGTCAGCGAGATCATGGGCACCAGCTTCCAGAAGGCGGTCGAGGAAAAGGAACTGCGGGTCGCCGGCCAGCCGAGCATCGACTCGGTCGAAGGCGAGCCGGGCGAGGCCGTTAAGTTCGTGGCCTCCGTTGAGGTTTATCCGGAAATCGAGCTGGGCGATCTCTCCAAGCTGGAAGTGGAGACGGTGAATAGCGAGGTGACCGACGAAGACGTCGACGAGATGATCGATACCCTGCGCAAGCAGAACGCCGACTGGAAGAAGGTTCGTCACAAGGCGCGCAAAGGTGAGAAGGTCACTGTCAACTTCGTCGGCAAGCTCGACGGCGAGCCGTTCGAGGGCGGCAGTGCCGAAGACGTCGAGGTGATCCTGGGCGAAGGTCAGATGCTGCCGGACTTCGAGAAGAACTTGAAGGGAATCAAGCCGGGCGAGCCGGTCACCTTCGAGGTCAACTTCCCCGAGGACTACCAGGCCGAACAGCTCGCGGGCAAGACCGCTGAGTTCGAGGTCGAGGCCACCAAGGTCGAGGAACAGGTGCTTCCCGAGGTCGACGACGAGTTCGCCAAGAAGTTCGGCGCCGAGTCTGCCGAGAAGCTGCGCGAGGATGTCCGTGCCAACATGGAGCGCGAGCTTAACCAGACCATCCGTCGTCGCAATAAGGACCGCACCATCGAGGCGCTGACCGAGTCGCTGGAATTCGACGTGCCGTCCTCCCTGATCGATGACGAGTCGGTTTCCATGCGCGATCAGTTCGTCCGCAACCAGATGCCGGATGCCGACCCGAGCATGCTCGATGCCACGCTCTTCCGCGACCAGGCCGAGAAGCGGGTCCGCATGGGGCTGGTGATCATGGAACTGGTCAAGCAGGCCGATCTCAAGCCGGACGACAAGCGCGTCGAGGAGTTCATCAACGAGATCGCCGCGGCCTACGACGAGCCCGAGCAGGTTGTGGCCCACTACAAGGGCGACCACCAGATGATGAGCAATGCTCGCACCGTGGTCCTTGAAGAACAGGCAGTCGAACATATCCTTGAGAAGGCCAAGGCCAGTGAGAAGACGGTTCCGTTCAAGGAACTGATGAATCCGCAGGGCTGATTTCTAGCCGCTGAAGGCTGGGCAGTCGAGAGTCCGTTTTTACAAGGCCGCCCACCGGGCGGCCTGAACCGTGTTGAGGTAACGAATGAAAGAGGCATTTCAACCAATGGCCGGCGCCGAGCCGGAAATGAATGCCCTGGTGCCGATGGTCGTCGAGCAGAGCTCGCGGGGCGAGCGTGCCTACGACATCTACTCGCGCCTGCTCAAGGAGCGGGTGATTTTCGTCGTCGGCCCGGTCGAAGACCAGATGGCCAACCTGATCGTCGCCCAGTTGCTGTTCCTCGAGTCGGAGAATCCGGACAAGGACATCCACCTCTACATCAACTCGCCGGGCGGCGTGGTCAGTGCCGGTATGGCGATCTACGACACCATGCAGTTCATCAAGCCGGATGTATCCACGCTTTGCGTGGGGCAGGCGGCGAGCATGGGTTCGTTCCTTCTCGCCGGTGGTGCCGCGGGCAAGCGTTATGCGCTCCCCAATTCGCGGATCATGATCCACCAGCCCCTGGGCGGCTTCCAGGGACAGGCCTCGGATATCAAGATCCACGCCGAGGAGATCATCAAGCTGCGGGATCGGCTGAACTCGATCCTGGCGCATCACACTGGTCGCACCCAGGAGCAGCTCGAGCACGACACCGACCGCGACTACTTCATGACGGCCGACGAGGCTTGTGACTACAATCTGGTCGACAAGGTGCTCAGCAGTCGCGAGCAAGCCGGCAAGGCAGACTGATCCGGTCGACCTTGTCGGTGCGGGGATGTCGATCGGCATCCTTGTCGCCATCCAGACGGCCTGCCGCGGCAGGCCCGACCCAGAGGTTCGACGAGAACATCAATGGCTGAAAAGACGAAAGACACGCAGGATCTGATCTGCTCGTTCTGTGGCAAAAGCCAGGACGAAGTGAAGAAACTGATCGCTGGTCCGAATATCTACATCTGCGACGAGTGCGTCGAGTTGTGCAACGACATCCTGCGTGAAGAAGTGGAAGGCGATGGCGAGTCCGGTCCCGATCGGCTCCCCACGCCCCAGGAATTGGTCGCGGCCCTCGACGACTACGTCATCGGGCAGGTGCCGGCCAAGCGGGCACTGGCGGTGGCCGTCTACAACCACTACAAGCGGTTGGACGTGTTCGGCGAGCGTCGTTCGAGCAGCGAGGAAGACGACATCGAGTTGTCGAAGTCGAACATCCTGCTGATCGGCCCGACCGGCTCGGGCAAGACCCTGCTGGCCCAGACCCTCGCCCGCGTGCTGGACGTGCCGTTCACCATTGCCGATGCCACTACGCTGACCGAGGCGGGCTACGTGGGCGAGGATGTCGAGAACATCCTGCAGAAGTTGCTGCAGCGTTGCGACTACGACGTGGAGAAGGCCCAGCACGGCATTATCTACATCGACGAGATCGACAAGATCACCCGCAAGTCTGAGAACCCGTCGATCACGCGCGACGTGTCGGGCGAGGGCGTCCAGCAGGCGCTGTTGAAGATGATCGAGGGCACCACCGCCTCGGTACCGCCGCAGGGCGGGCGCAAGCACCCGCAGCAGGAGTTCGTCCAGATCGACACCAGCAACATGCTGTTTATCTGCGGCGGCGCTTTTGCCGGCCTGGAGCAGATTATCCGTCAGCGGGTCGAGAAGGGCGGTATCGGCTTTGCCGCCGAGGTGAAGTCCGAACTCGACCAAAAGGCCACCGACGAACTGATGACCCAGATCGAGTCGGAGGACTTGACGCGCTTCGGCCTGATTCCCGAGTTCATCGGCCGCCTGCCGGTCATCGCCACGCTGACCGAGCTGGACGAGGACGCCCTGATCCGGATCCTCACCGAACCGAAGAACGCGCTGACCAAACAGTACGAGCGCCTGTTCGAAATGGAAGATGTCGAGCTGGAGTTCCGGGAAGACGCCCTGCGCGAGATTGCCAAGAAGGCGATTCGGCGTCGTACCGGCGCCCGCGGCCTGCGGACCATCATGGAGCACATCCTGCTCGACACCATGTACGAGGTGCCGTCGTTGGATCACGTCAACAAGGTGGTGGTCGACGGGGCCGTGGTGCGAGCGGAAACCGAGCCGTACCTCGTGTATGGCAAGGAAAACGGCGAACAGGACAAAGGTTCCGGCGGCAATAAGAAATCTAAAGCGCAATCGGCCGAGCAGGACAAGGCATCCTCGGATCGCTGAGCCGGCTTCGAGTCAGTCGACCGTTTTACTCAACACCCCGGTGACCACCGGGGTGTTTGCATATCCGGGATCGCAAAAACAGCGGCATGATTGCGTGCAATCCGCTCTGACAAGCACGGGTTGAAAAGCTATTCTCCGGACATACAACTGACCCAGGCCCCGCATTCACACACGGGCGTGACGTGACGCCCGCATACACCGCCCCCGAGGCGGCACAGGTATATACAAGACATGACAGATTCCGAACAGTCTACCGGACTCATTCCAGGCTCGCCGCGGCAGGTGGACGTGCTGCCGCTGCGTGACGTGGTGGTCTATCCCCACATGGTCATCCCGTTGTTCGTCGGCCGACCCAAGTCGGTGGCCGCGCTCGACGAGGCCGTCAAGGGTAGCAAGCAGTTGCTCCTGGTCGCCCAGAAGGATGCCGAGAAGGACGACCCCGGCATCGGGGACCTGCACGCCGTAGGAACGCTCGCCTCCATCCTGCAGCTCCACAAGCTGCCGGACGGCACCATCAAGGTGTTGGTCGAGGGCATCGAGCGGGTCGAGCTGCAGAGCGTGCACGATCACGACGGACACCTCGCTGCCGAGGTGCATGCCATCGAGGCGAAGGCCGTAAGCGACGAACGCGAGATCGAACTGGAAGCCCGTGCCCTGCTCAACCAGTTCGAGAGCTACGTCAAGCTAAACAAGAAGACCCCGCCCGAGGTGCTGTCCTCGCTGTCGGGGATCGATGACGTCTCCCGCCTGGCGGACACCATCGCCGCACACATGGCACTGGGCATCGACGAGAAGCAGTCGATCCTGGAAATGATCGATCTGCGTGAACGCATCGAGCGTCTGATGATGCTGATCGAGTCCGAGATCGACACGTTGCAGGTAGAGCGCCGCATCCGTGGTCGCGTCAAGCAGCAAATGGAGAAGAGTCAGCGCGAGTACTACCTCAACGAGCAGATGAAGGCGATCCAGAAAGAGCTGGGCGATCTCGAGGAGGGCGGCAACGAACTCGACGAGCTGGAGGACAAGATCCAGAAGGCCGGCATGACCAAGGAGGCCCGCGAGAAGGCGAAATCGGAGCTCAACAAGCTCAAGATGATGTCGCCGATGTCCGCCGAGGCCTCCGTGGTTCGCAGCTACCTCGACTGGATGGTCTCGGTGCCGTGGAAGAAGCGCACCCGTATCAAGCATGATCTGGACGCCGCCGAGGCGGTTCTCGAAGCCGATCACTTTGGTCTGGAGAAGGTCAAGGAACGCATCATCGAGTACCTGGCGGTGCAGACTCGCGTGCGCCAGATGCACGGCCCTATCCTCTGCCTGGTCGGCCCGCCGGGCGTCGGCAAAACCTCGCTGGGGCAGTCCATCGCCAAGGCCACCAATCGCAAGTTCGGCCGGATCGCGCTGGGCGGCGTGCGCGATGACGCGGAGATCCGCGGGCATCGTCGGACCTACGTGGGCGCCCTGCCGGGGCGGATCGTTCAGGCGCTGTCCAAGGTCGGCACCAAGAACCCGCTGATTCTGCTCGACGAAGTGGACAAGATGGCCTCGGACTTCCGCGGCGATCCGGCCGCGGCCATGCTCGAGGTGTTGGATCCCGAGCAGAATAAGGCCTTTGCCGACCATTACATGGACGTCGATATCGATCTATCCGAGGTGATGTTCGTCTGCACGGCCAACAGCCTCGATATCCCGGGGCCGCTGCTCGATCGGATGGAGACCATCCGGATCGCCGGCTACACCGAGGACGAGAAGACCGAGATCGCCAAGCGCTACCTGCTGCCCAAGCAAATCAAGGGCAACGGTTTGAAGGAGGGCGAACTCAAGGTCAGCGACAACGCCATCCGAGACATCATTCGCCACTACACGCGCGAGGCGGGCGTGCGCAATCTCGAGCGCGAGCTGGCCAAGATCTGCCGCAAGGTGGTACGCGAAATCATCACCAGCAAGGATCGCGACGCGGTCTCGGTAACGCCCAAGAACCTCGACAAGTATCTGGGCGTGCAGCGATTCGATTTCGGTCGTGCCGAGGAAACCGACCAGGTCGGTCAGGTCACCGGCCTGGCATGGACCGAGGTGGGTGGTGATTTGCTGACCATCGAGGCGTCCACCATGCCGGGCAAGGGCAACCTCAAGTACACCGGCAAACTGGGTGAGGTGATGCAGGAGTCGATCCAGGCCGCGCTCACAGTGGTCCGGGCGCGGGTTGATTCCCTGGGCATCGATCCGGACTTCAACCAGAAGCGTGATATCCACGTGCACGTGCCCGAAGGTGCCACCCCCAAGGACGGTCCGTCTGCCGGTGGAGCGATGTGCACAGCGATCGTCTCTGCGCTGACCGGGATCCCGGTCAAGGCCAGTGTCGGGATGACCGGCGAGATCACACTCCGTGGCGAGGTGCTGCCAATCGGTGGGCTCAAGGAGAAGCTCCTTGCGGCCCAGCGCGGCGGGATCCAGACGGTGCTGATTCCCGAGCAAAATCGCAAGGATCTGACCGAAATTCCCGACCAGATCAAAAAGAAGCTCGACATTCGCCCCGTCCGCTGGATCGACGAAGTGCTGGAACTGGCCTTGGTCCGTATGCCCATGCCAACCGACTCCACACCGGCCGGCGATGTCGGCCTGATGGAGAAGAAAAAGCGAGGCGGCAAGGGCAAGAGCATCGCTCACTGAGGCGGTCAAACACCGGTTGTCGAGGTGACGGCCGGCCTGCAAAGGCCGTCTGGGCGTGATTTGCGTGTTGACAGCCGGAAGGTCGCACTTGTATAACTGTCTTCGCTGTTACCGTGCGGTGGCCAGCCGCGCCGCGTCCCGACGCTGACGCGCGTTGAGCCGGGACCCGAACAGACACTTTTTTCACCAAGGGATGACAAGGTATGAATAAATCTGAACTGATCGATGCGATGGCCGCTAATGCTGGTATCTCCAAGTCGGCGGCCGCGAGTGCCCTGGATGGTTTCATCGATGCCGTTGGTGGTGCGCTGAAGAAGAACGATCAGGTCACGCTGGTTGGCTTCGGCACCTTCCTGGTTCGTGAGCGCGAGGCTCGCACGGGTCGCAACCCGCGCACGGGCGAGACGATCGACATCAAGGCCTCCAAGCTGCCGTCCTTCAAGGCGGGCAAGGGTCTTAAAGACGCGGTCAACTGATCGGCTGAATCAGATTTACCAGGCGCACGCCGGCAGGAGCTTGGCGAAGCGCCTTCGAGACAAGGGGCGGCGACGCCCCTTTCTTTTTGCCCGCCTTTTGCTGCAGGCAGTGGTCGGAGCAGGTGACGGGAACGGAACGGGTCAGGCGGTGGGCGATGGGTGCCGGCGGCCAGCCCTGCTATCATGCCCCACGTTTCCGCCCGACGCTCCGAAGACCGGTCCGTGAAGGCCATTCGGTGGGGCCAACTGGGGCCGAGCAGGCTCCGTTCTGACAGACAGACCCGCACGGGAGTGAAGTAGACATGTTGATGGATATCCGCGAGAAGATTCGCGGCTGGCTGGCCTATGTGATCGTTGGTTTGATCAGCATCCCGTTCGCGCTCTGGGGCGTGGGCGAGTATCTGGGTGGCGGCAAAGACCAGGTGGTGGCCGAGGTGGACGGGGAGTCGATCACGGCGCGCGATCTGGATCAGGCCTTCAGTGAACGCCGCCGCCAGCTGATCGCCCGCAGCGATCAGCAGGTGACCGCCGAGATGATCGAAGCGATGGGCCTCAAGCGTCAGGTCCTCGAGCAGATGATCAACGAGCGGTTGCTGGTCGGTTTCATCCGTGAGCAGGGCTATGCAGTTCCCGACGGGCTGGTTGCGGCAACCGTGCGCGGCATTCCCGCCTTCCAGACCGACGGCCGCTTCGATCGTCAAGCCTATGAACGGCGTTTGTCCCAGCAGGGAATGTCCGTCGAACAGTTCGAAAACGACGTGCGCCGCGATTTGCTGTTCAATACCCTCGACAATGCGCTGATCGGCAGTGCGTTCGTCACCGCCCCCGAGGTGCGCCAACTGGTCTCCTTGCGCGACCAGGCGCGCCAGGTGGGCGTGGTGAAGCTCGACCGAGAGACGGTCGCCGGCAACCTGCCCCGGGCCGACGAGGCCACCCTGCGAGCCCACTACGACGAGAACGTCGAGGCCTTCCAGCGCCCCGAACAGGTGAAACTGGCCTACGTCGAGATCAGTCCGGAACGCCTGGCTGCCTCACAGGAGGTGTCGGACGCCGCCTTGCAGAGCGCCTACGACGAATACAAGCAGCGTCAGGCCGATGAAACCGTTCGCCGAGCCCGGCACATCCTCGTGCAACTCCCCGCGAATGCCGACGCCGCCGAGGTGGACGCCGCCCGCGAGCGTCTGGAGTCGGCGCGGGAATCGATCGTCTCCGGTGAGGCGAGTTTCGCCGAAATGGCCGAGACCTTGTCGGATGACAGCAGCACCCGTGACCAGGGCGGGGATCTGGGTCAAGTGAACGAGGGTGACATCGCCGAGGCATTCGAGCGGGCGGTGACATCTTTGGAGGAAGGCGAGATCAGCGAGCCGGTACGCACACGCTTCGGTTGGCACCTGATTCAGGTGTACGACGTGGACCAGGCGCAAGTGCCGCCGCTGAACGAGGTGCGCGAGGACTTGCTGGAGACGCTCAGGCAGGATGCC
>JAABTF010000062.1 GCA_011389965.1 Halothiobacillus sp. | reverse complement strand
AGAGTGCATCGCGCAACTGACTCAACTCGTTCCTGAGCACTTGGCGGGAGGTGTCATCCTGGAGAATGCTGCCGGCCTCCAGCGAAATTTCTCGGACCCGCTGGAGAATGTTGGTGCTCGTGGCCAAGCGTGTTTCCTGTGAGCGGATCTTGCCCTCGGCCATTTCATTGTTGCGCAGGAATTGCTCCACGCGCCCCACTTGATCGGAAATCTGACTGACCTGGCTGAACGCCACGGGATCAACGTCCGCCGTTCGCAACCGGACTCCCGTGGCGATATCCGTCTGCGCTTGCAGCATCCCCGTCTGCTGACGCTGCAGGTTCTGGAGGCCGCTTTGCATAATCATGGAAGTGGAAACACGCATCAGCTTACCCTCAACGAACCGCGTTCAGCACGGACTGGAACAACTGCCCAGAAATGGAAATACTGCGGGCCAAGGCCTGATATTGCTGCTGATACTGCAGCAGCTTGGCCGCTTCCTCGTCCAGATTCACCCCGGAGACCGATTCCTTTCTGGCCTGCAAGTTGTCCAGCGCGGCCTGGGAAGAAGCACCCTGCAACTCGGCCGTGCGCGCCACCGAGCCGGCTTGGCCGACCGCAGAGGCCAGTGACCCGGCGATAGTCTGGCCATCCAGCGCATCCGCATCGGGCGAGCCGTTATAGTCGGAGGTGGACTGCCCCACGACACCCTGGTTGGCCAAGTCGGTAATACGTTGGATATTGGTGTTGTCACGGGAGCCCAGAGTGACCAGATTGCCCGCACCATCGACGGCACTGCCGGCAGCCGCCACGTCACTCGGGTCGCTCAATCGGGTACTGATACGGCCAGCCGCACCCACGCCCCCATCGATGTAAAGCACATCACCACTGACTGGCGTGCCGTCAAAATCGACGTCCAGACCGGGAATGGCAGTAGTCGAGCCACCCCCCGGGACCTGAGCCAATGTCGTGCTGGGGTCCTTTTCACTGCGGATCACCCAATCGGTCCCGTCGTATCGGGCGATGTACCGCTCATCCTTTAGCAGGGTGGCATCCGTGACATTAGCGGTGGCACCGCCATCACCATCGTTGCGCGGACTGCCAATGACACTGCCTTCCATGGCGAGAGAAAACAGCGGTTCACCGGCATTCCCCTCCAGATCGAACCCCTGGGTCTGGATCGCGTTGACCTCCTGTGCCACGACCATGGCGCTACGACCCAGTTGATTGCGCAACGGAGTAATCAGGCTGGATTGCGCCTCGACGATGCCACCCAGATCCCCACCGGTTACCTGACGCGTAATCGATTGGCCGTCGATTTCAATCTCCACGCCGCTAGGAACGGGAGTCGCGCTCAAATCCGTCTGCACATTGCCTGTCACCAAAGACTGACCCGAGCCAACCGCGAGGTTGATAGATCCCTTGCCGTCTTCGGTCACCCGCACGTTGATGCGCTCGGCTATGTCACGCACCAGTTGATCCCGGCGATCGAGCAGATCGTTCGGCAAGGTATTGGGGTCCCGTGCATATGCCGTGGATATTTTTTCATTGAGGTCCGCCACCTCGCCCGCAAATGCATTGATCTCCCGAGAGATGGACCCCGCCTGCTCCCCCACACTCGCATTCAGTTGCGCCAACTGCGTGTCGACACGATTGAGACGATCGGTCAGCGCGCTGGCCTCATTGAGGAAGGCTTGGCGAGAGGTAATGTCAGTCGGGTTGGAGGCCACATCACCCGCGGCGTTGAAAAACGCCTGGCTGGCTTGTGAAACGCCGGTTTCCGTATCGCCCAATACGCCGGTTACCTGACTGGCGAAGTTTTGCAGGAAGCCCAGGCGGCTATTTTCACTAGTGGCGTCACGAAACTGACTCTCGACGAACTGATCGAAGCTGCGCGTGATGCTGTCAACCTTCGTGCCCGTGCCGACATAGCCGTTTCCCATGTACTCGGGCTGGCTCGCGGTCATGCTCACCGTCTGGCGAGAATAGCCTTCGGTATTCGCATTCGAGACATTATGTCCGGTCGTTGCCAGTGCCCGCTGCACCGAGAGCAGGCCGCTGACCGAGTTGCTGAGAATGTCCGCCATGATGATGCCTCGAGGGGTGTGCTGTTCGGGTTATCGGCAGGGATTAAAAAAACTTGAATGTCGGATCGACCGCTTCACACCGCGCCTCGCATGGTGGGTGAGTTCATGATCGAGATCAGCTTGTCGGCGTATTTCGGGTCGGTGGCATACCCCGCCTCCTGCAGCTCGCGGGCGAACTGCTCGGGGTTGTCTCGCGCCTCCAGGGCCTTGCCGTAACGCGGATTGCGTTCAATGAATTCGGCAAAGTCGTCGAACGAGGCGGCCATAGATTCGTACTGGCGGAAGGCCGCCTGACGATGTACCAGGCTGCCGGACTCGAACTCCAGGGTGCCGTGGACCTGGCGCTCGCCATCCCAACTCCGGTCGGCCTTGATGCCGAAGAAGTTGTTGCTCGCCTGACCCGTGCCGTCATGGGGGACATGCTTACCCCAGCCAGTCTCCAGCGCCGACTGTGCCACCAAAACCTTGGGCGAGACGCCCAGCTTGTCCGCCGCCTCGCGGGCATGCGGCAGGATCGCCTCGACGAACTGCTCGGGCGATTCCCAATAGGCCTGCTGCGCCGCGGTCTGTACGGCATCCGAACCGGCGGCGCCCTGCCCCACCTTGTCGATCGCCGCCAAGCGTTCCTTGGTCGGCCCCGGCTGGCCCACATCCGGAGCGCCTTCACTTTCGGTCCGCTGCATAAATGCCAGCGGGCGCAAGAGCTCGGAGCGGGCCGGAACCGGGTACGCCTTCGGCTCGTCGGCAAGACTCGTCGCCTCGCTCTCACGCTGGAGGGGGAAACCTTCCGCCCGGGTCTGGGCGTCCATGCCGCCGGCGGATTTTTCGAGCTGCTGCTCGATCATCTTGGCCAGGCCGATGCCGCCCGCCCCATTGGAGAGCTTCTGCGCGATCTCCTGGTCGAACATGCCTTCGAAGGTCTTGGTCTGGTCGCTAGAGAGCAGGCCGTCGCGCGGCGTGGCCTCGCGCATGGACTTGAGCATCATCTTGACGAACTGGGTCTCGAACTGGGAGGCGACCTGCTTGAGCGCCTCCCCCGGGTCCTTGCCCGCCTGGGCCTTGAGCTGGTTGAGACCCTGAAAGTCGGAGTAGGACTGAATCTGTGCCGGACTCACCATCGGACCACCTCAGATGACGATCAGTTGGGCTTCGAGCGCACCGGCGCTCTTGAGGGCCTGAAGAATGGCGACAAGATCCGAGGGCGACGCGCCGACGGCGTTGATCGAGTTGACGACGTCGTTCAGCTTCACCCCCGGGTCGAACAAAAAGGCGCGAGAATCCTCTTCCTGCACGGCCACTTGCGTTTCGGGCGTGACGACTGTTTCCCCCTCGGCGAACGGCGCCGGTTGCGAGACATTCAGAGACTCGTCGATCGTGACCGTCAGATTGCCGTGCGAGACGGCAGCCGCATTAATGCGAACGTTTTGACCGATGACCACGGTGCCACTGCGTGAATTGATCACCACGCGGGCCGGGGCCTCGCCCGGATTCACCTCGATATTCTCCAGGACCGACATCAATCCGACCCTCTGATCCGGGGAATCCGGCGCACGCACTTCAACCGTGCCACCATCGATAGCTTGAGCCACCCCGCCGCCCAGCGCCTCGTTGATGGCCTTTTCCATCCGGCGGGCCGTGGTGAAATCGGCGTTGTGCAGATTCAGGAAGACCGCCCCGGCACCGCCCATCTTGCTAGGCACGCTGCGTTCGACCGTTGCACCATTGGGCACCCGGCCAGCCGTGGGGATATTGACGGTCACTCGCGACCCGTCTTGGCCGGAGGCGTCCAGGCCGCCGACGATAAGACTGCCCTGGGCGACGGCGTAGATATTGTCGTCCGCCCCCTTCAGCGGGGTCATGAGCAGCTCGCCGCCGCGCAGGCTGTCGGCGTTGCCGATCGACGAGACGGTCACGTCCACCGTTTGTCCGGGCTTGGCAAACGCCGGCAGGTCGGCGGTCACCATGACCGCCGCCACATTGTTCAATTGCACGTTTCCCCCGTCGGGAGACAAGCCCTGGCGCTCGAGCATGTTCTGGATGCTCTGGCGGGTGAACGGCACCTGAGTCGTCTGGTCGCCTGTCCCGGCCAGGCCGACGACGATCCCGTAACCGATCAGCTGGTTCTCCCGCACCCCGGCAAAAGTGGCCACGTCCTTGATGCGCTCCGCACCGGCTTGGGGGGCGAATCCCGTGACGCTGACGGCTAGCAGCAGCGGCATTACGCCGGCCAACAGTAAGCGTGAGTGTTTCAGGATCTGCATGCGACCACCTCAGAAGGGAAAGACGGAACTGTTGAAAAAGCGTGCCAACCAGCCCATGTTGTTCGAATCGTTGATCACGCCTTCGCCGCCATAGGCGATCTGCGCGTTGGCCACACGGGTCGACATGATGGTGTTGTCGGCAGCGATATCCTGGGGGCGGACCATGCCGGCGAGCTTGATGAACTCGCTGCCCTGGTTGATGCCGATCCACTTCTGGCCGCGAATGACGAGATTGCCGTTGGAGAGCACCCGCGAAACGGTCACCGTGATCTGTCCCGACAGGTTGTTCTGCTGGGAACTGGTGCCGTCTCCGGCAAAGTCCCGCTCGCCGCTGATCTGGGCGTTGAGTCGCTCGATTGCCGAGCCGGTCAACCCGAGCACGTTCGGTGGCGTGATCGCGGTGTCCTGGCTTTTTCCGGCAGACGTCTCGGCGCTTTTCGATGCCTGCATCTGCTCCTCGAGCACGACCGTCAGGATATCGCCCACCCGGTAGGGCCGCGAGTCGGCGAACATGTTGTCCACCTGCGCGCTCTGGTAGATCGCCCCGTTGCTCTGCATCGGGTTGTCCTGCGACTGCTCCGGCGGCATGGACGGAGTGAACTGCGGATCCGGCTTGATCGGCGGCTGGCTGGCGCAGCCGGCCAACACTGCTAAGGCGACGAGCGGGACGAGCCGCGAAACGGTGCTGATTGATGCGTTCATGGCGCTCCTCCGGCAACCCCTGGGGTTACACGTTCTGGTTCAGGTACTGCAGCATGCCGTCGGTAGTCGAGATGGCCTTGGAGTTCATCTCGTAGGAACGCTGGGTCTCGATCATGCTGACCAGCTCCTCGACCACATTGACGTTGGAGCTTTCCAGCATGCCCTGCTGGACCGAGCCGATACCGTTAAGGCCCGGCGTACCCAGCTGCGGTGCACCACTGGCCCCCGACTCGACGAACAGGTTGTTGCCGATCGGCTGGAGGCCTGCCGGGTTGACGAAGTCGGCCAGCTGGACGTTGCCCAGTTGCACGGGCTGGGGCTGGCCAGCCAATTGCGCGTTGACCGTGCCGTCCTGGCCGATGGTGATCGACTGGGCTCCCTGCGGGACGGTGATCGCCGGCTGGACCGGCTGACCATTGGCCGTCACCAGCTGCCCGTCACTGTTCAACGAGAAATCGCCATCCCGGGTATACGCCACGTTGCCGTCGGGCTGCAGCACCTGGAAGAAGCCCCGGCCGTTGACGGCCATGTCCAGCGCGTTGTCCGTCTGCTGCATGTTGCCCTGGCTGTGCTGCTTTTCCGTGGCCACGACGCGCACGCCGGTGCCCACGTTCAGGCCGGTGGGCACCTCGTCCTGCTGGTTGTTGGCCGCGCCCACCTGCCGGTAGTTTTGATAGACGAGGTCCTCGAAGACCGCCCGGTCGCGCTTGAAGCCGGTCGTATTGACGTTGGCCAGGTTGTTGGAAATGACCGACATGCGCGTCTGCTGCGCGTCCAGGCCGGTCTTGGCAATCCAGAGTGCGGGTGTACTCATCTCTCTACTCTCCTAAACGCTTAACCGAGACGCATCAGGCGGTCGGCGGCCTCGCCGTTTTCATCCGCCGTGCGGATCATGCGGCTCTGTGTTTCGAACATGCGGCCGTACTCGATCATGTTGACCATGGCCTCGACGGCATTGACGTTGCTCCCTTCGAGGACGCCGCTGGCCACCTGTACGGCGGCATCGGCGACCGGCTCTTCGACGCCTTCACGCAGGGAAAAGCGGCCATCCGCGCCTTTCTGCATATCGCCCTGGCCCGGATTGACCAGGCGGATGCGGTCGACCATGGCCGGAGCATTGGCCTGGCCGCCTACCGGGATGATGCTGATGCTGCCGTCGGCATGGATATCGATCTTCTCCGCCGGCGGGATGGCGATCGGCCCCTGGTTGCCCATCACCGGGTCGCCCTGGCCGGTCTGCAACTGGCCATTGGCGGTCAGATGCAGATCACCGCGTCGGGTATAGGCGGTGCGGCCATCGGGGGCCTCCACCGCCATGAAACCCTCGCCCTTGATGGCCACGTCCAGCTCCCGACCGGTGGTCATCAAGGGACCCTGGGAGAAATCCGCACCACTGCCTTGGGCCTCGGTATAGGCCCGAGAGGCATGGCCCGGTCCGTGTACTGGCAATGCCGCAAACGCATCGATATCCGCCTTGAAGCCCTGGGTATTCACGTTCGCCAAATTATTGGCGTTGGTGGCCTGGGCCCGTAATGTCTGCGAGGCACCGCTCATGGCGATATAGGCCAGACGATCCATCACAACACCTCCACGATTCACTGATCAGACAGGGGAAAATGCCCCGATGCCGTTACCAATGCAGGAGGTGTGCCAATCCGACCAAAGACGGTGCGGTAAGAAAGGAGAGAAGTTCTCGGGCATCAAAAAAGGCGACCCGAGGGCCGCCTTTTAATATCCGATTCAGGTGGTGATTACCGGATGCCGATAATCGTGTCGCTCAGGGTCTTGTTGGCCTCGATCGCCCGCGAGTTGGCCTGGAAGTTACGCTGCGCGGTGATCAGGTTGACCAACTCCTGGGTCAGGTCGGTATTCGAGGTTTCTAGCGCGCCGCCCTGAATGGCGCCGAAGGTGCCGGTGCCGGCTTGGCCCGCTAGAGGTTCGCCCGAATCGATCGATTCGATCCACTGGTTATCACCTACCTGCTTGAGGCCCTGGGGGTTGCGGAAGTCAACCAGGGCCACCTTGCCCAGCGCGATGTTTTCGCCGTTGGTGTAGCTCGCCCGGATCAAACCGTCTGTGCCCACCGAAATGCCAGTTAACTGGCCGGTGGTATTACCGTCGGCCGACTGATCCGCAACATTGAAGGGGCCATTGTATTGAGTCGAATCAGAGCGAAAGGTCATCTCGATATTGAGATCGGCAGCTCCCGTTCCCAGATTCGCACCGGTCTCGGTCACGGCAACTGGATTGGCACTGGCCGAGTCGAACGAACCATCCGTATTGAATGTAACCGTCTGCGTTGTCATATCCGCTAATGGCTGATCGTCAATCTGGTAATAGATCTCCCATTGATTATCGGGGTTAGTGGCAGGATCCTGCTTCACGAAATAGCTGGTCAAAGTGGTTGGGTTGGCCGAGGAAT
>JAABTF010000061.1 GCA_011389965.1 Halothiobacillus sp. | reverse complement strand
GATGCTCGCCTCTTCACCGATCTTGGCAGCGCGGGCCTGGGCGGCGGCCAATTCTTCGGCAGCCTTCTTCTCCAGCTCAGCGCGGCGCTCTTCGAACTCGGCCATGTTGGCCTTGGTCGCCGGCTTTGCCTTTGCATACGGGATCAGGAAGTTGCGGGCGTAGCCCGGGCGGACGTTGACCACGTCGCCCAGCGAGCCGAGATTCTCGACCTTACTCAACAGAATTACTTGCATGGGATATTGACTCCTAGACGCTCAAGACGGACGCAATCAGTGGCGGTCGGTGTACGACAGCAGGGCCAGGAAACGGGCACGCTTGATGGCCGTCTGGAGCTGGCGCTGATAGCGGGCGTTGGTACCGGTCACGCGGCTCGGCACGATCTTGCCGGTTTCGGTGACGTACTGACGCAGGGTGTCAATGTCCTTGTAGTCGATGTGCTTCACGCCCTCGGCGGTGAAACGACAAAAACGCTTGCGACGGAAAAAACGGGCCATGGGTCTAACCTCTTGAAACTTTATTCGCCGGAATCGTCGGACTTCTTCTCAGTGTCACGACTTTCTTCACGGGTGTTGTCACGACGCTCTTCGCGATTCTCGTCACGACGCGGGCGGCGCTCGTTGTCGCGCTCACGCATCATCGGAGACTCTTCGGTATAAGCCTCGTCGCAACGAACGGTCATGTGACGCAGCACGGCGTCGTTGAACTTGAACGCTTCCTCGAGTTCGGCCAGGGAGTCCTGGTCGGTCTCGACGTTCATCAGCACGTAGTGCGCCTTGACCAGCTTCTTGATCGGGTAGGCCAGTTGACGGCGACCCCAGTCTTCGAGGCGGTGGACCGTGCCCTGGGCGGCTTCGATGCCGCCGCGATAGCGCTCGATCATGGCCGGGACCTGGTCGCTCTGGTCCGGATGGACCATGAAAACGATTTCGTAATGACGCATGGATCAAAACTCCTGTGGATTGAGGGCAGCCTGCCGCATGCGGAACGGTCAGGCAGGAGAAACAAGCGGCGGATTCTACGGCCAATCCAGCGCAATATCAAGCACGTCACCGCTTTGCAATGCGAGCCACAACCGCCAAGGGAGAGCGGCGTTATGATGTGAGGCATTCATTTTCCCCACTCACGGAGCCCGACCGGACCCAGAATGCCCTATCCCCGCGCACAGCATGATGCCCCGCACACCAAGATATTTCTCCTCGCCTTCGGCATGGCCGGGCTCGCTGGGCACGTCAACAGCGCCATGCTGCTGGCCTTCGGCCTGCCCGTGAGCCAGATGACAGGGATGGCCTCGCACATGAGTGAGGGCATGGCGCGGGTCGATTTCCCGATCGTGCTGACCGCCGGACTGATTCTGTTGGGATTCATCGGCGGAGCGACGCTTTCCGGCCTCGTGATCGGTCGCCGCCAGTTCCCCGAAAGCCCTCCCTATGCCTGGGCACTGGCGCTGGAAATGCTCTTGTTGCTGATCGCGGCAGTCCTGGCCCTCGCCGGCCGGGACGTGGCCTCGCTGACCAGTGCCGCGTTCGCCTGCGGACTGCAGAACGCCTTGGTGGCGAGCTATCGGGGCCTGCTGATACGCACCACGCATGTCACCGGAATCGCGACCGACATCGGCGCCTATCTGGCCCGCTTCCTGCGCCGGCAGGTCTGGTCGTGGCATGGGTGGTTGTTATTGGTGCTGTTGAGCGGCTACATCGGCGGGGTACTGGCCCAGCCGCTGGGCACCGCTGGGCACCGCCGGCAATCTGCTGCTGCCCGCGGTAGCTGCGGGTCTGGTCTCCCTGATCGCGCTTGCCTATCAGCAGCGTCGGGCGCGCTCGACGCTCAACGACTGATGACGACGAAGGCCAGCGCATAGGCGCGCTCGTCCGTCACCGACAACGAGACCGATCCACCTCCCAGCCGAGCAAGGGATTCGGCCGCCCTGCCCGCCAGTCGCACCTCGGGCCGACCCTGGTCGTCGTGCATGGTCTGGATATCGACTAGCCGAAGCCCGTCACGGAAACCTGTCCCCAGGGCCTTGGCGACCGCCTCTTTGGTGGCAAAGCGCTTGGCCAACCAGGCAGCCGGATCGCGGCTGGGCAGGCGTTGGCGCTCGTCAGGTCCCAATACCCGGTCAACCAGGCGCTGTCCGTGCCGGGTGTGAGCGCGGCGAATGCGCTCGATTTCGACCAGATCGGTGCCCAGTCCGACGATCATGACCGGTCGGGCGTCACCGAGTAACGCGCGGCGTGCATGAGGTTCTTCATGTCGCGCACGGCGGCCGGAAGGCCGGAAAACACGGCCTGGCCAATGATGGCGTGACCGATGTTGAGCTCCTCGATCTCCTCGATCGCGGCGATGGCGGCCACGTTGTGGTAGTGCAGGCCATGCCCGGCGTTGACGATCAGTCCCACATCCACGGCATCGCGGGCGCACTGTCGGATGAGTTCGAGTTGTTCCTGGGTGGCCTGATCGCCCGCCGCTTGGGCGTAGTGACCGGTATGCAGCTCGATCAACGGCGCCTCGCAGGCCACGGCGGCGTCGATTTGGCCTGGATCGGCATCCACGAACAGCGACACGCGAATACCGGCATCCGCCATGCGGTCGCAGGCGGCATGAATCCGTTCGATCTGCCCGGCCACGTCCAGGCCGCCCTCGGTGGTGAGCTCTTCGCGGCGCTCGGGCACCAGGCAGACATCGTGCGGACGGATGCGGCACGCCAGTTCAATCATCTCGTCGGTTGCCGCCATCTCGAGATTCATGCGTGTCTGCAACAGTTCGCGCAGCATCTCCACGTCCCGATCCTGAATATGCCGGCGATCCTCGCGCAGGTGCAAGGTGATGCTGTCCGCCCCGGACTGCTCTGCCAGTAGCGCGGCTGTTACCGGATCGGGGTAGCGGGTGCCCCGGGCCTGCCGCAGCGTGGCCACGTGGTCGATATTCAGGCCCAGGAGCGGGTATTGGGCTGTGACGCGATTGGTCATGAAGTTAGCTTCCGCAGGGTTTTCGATGAAGAGGGTCCAGTTTAGGGGGATTCCGGCTCGCTTGCATTCCCTGTGTGCCCGGACGGGGCGGCGGGCGCCGACGGCCACAGACGCCGGCTAACGAAGGGGGCCGATCCGACATGCGGGGCCAGCAAGCGTTGCATCAAATCGCGCGCGGCGCGCATCTCGTCGGGGTGGTCCAGTAACTGGTCATTGGCGATGGCCTGCAGCACACGCCCGGAGACCGCTCCGGGACCACCTCCGGCAATCACCCCCCCTTCTCGGCCGAGACGATACGAGCCTGCCGGGTCGAGGCGGGGGTTTCCCGAGCCGTTTTCCAGGGACTCGATCCATTCAAACCCACTGCCCAGGTGCTCCAGCAGGCGTCGTTCGAACCGCCGCATGATCACCGACACCGGCATGTCGGGCTCTTCGAGCATCGCGAGACTTTTCCAGTAATCGAGAAACAGGCCCGGCACGGGCTCTTCGGGACGCAGAGCGCGCAGGATCAACTCATGCAGATAAAAGGCGGCGGCCAGACGCCGCCCACGGAGAAAGCGTAGCGGTTCGACTGCCTCGGCCCCTTTCAAAATCGGCCACCCCCCACCGCGTCCTGCCGTGAGCAGTTCCAGGCAAACGAAATTGGGGGGTCGGCTGCTGCCGCGCTTCTTGACGCGACGCCCGCCGGTCTGCCGCATGCGAACCCAACCGCGATCGTCGGTCAGCCAGTCGAGCAGCAGGCCGTGTTCCTGAAAAGGTCGGGCGTGCAATAGAAAACCACGCATGGACTACGGCCTGACGGCGAGACGGATCATGCGGCCCTATTCAGGCAACTGGTATCCGAGCGCGGCGACGGAGCGTTCGTCGTCGGCCCAGTCGTCGGCAACCTTGACCCAGAGTTCAAGCATCACGCGCTTGCCGAGCAACGGTTCGATGGCTTCCCGGGCTTGCTGCCCCACCATCTTTAGGCGTGACCCACCCTGCCCGATCACGATCCCCTTCTGTCCGGAACGGGCCACATAGATCACCGCACCGATCGTCACCAACCGATCCGTCTCTTCGAAACGCTCGATCGTCACCGTGGTCTGGTAGGGCAGTTCGTCATGCAACGACCGGGCAAGTTTCTCGCGGATAATCTCGGCGGCCATGAAACGCACGGGGGCGGTCGTCACCTGTTCCTCGTCATAGCCCGGCGGCCCCTCGGGGAGATAGGAGAACACCAGATCCATCAGGCCATCGAGGCCGCGCTGACGGCGGGCGCTCATGGGATAGATCGCGGCAAAATCGCCCTTCTCGCCCACCTTGGCCAGAAACGGCAACAATTCGGTCTTGTCGTTGACCAGGTCGATCTTGTTCACCACCAGCACCACGGGGGCCTCGACATGCTCGAGCAGGCGGGCCACCTGCTCGTCTTCCTCGCCGAACTGGCCGGCCTGAACCATGAACAGGACCAGGTCGACCCCTTCCAGTGCGCTGCGGGCAGTTCGATTGAGTTGCCGATTAAGCGCGTCGCGTCCCCCCTGGTGTAACCCGGGAGTGTCAATCAGCACTATTTGGCCACGCTCCTCGGTGATGATCCCGGTAATCCGGTGCCGCGTCGTCTGTGGTTTCGGGGCGGTGATGGACACCTTCTGGCCCACGAGGCGATTGACCAGGGTCGATTTGCCCACGTTGGGGCGCCCGACGATGGCCACTTGGCCGAAGCGGGGGGTTATGTCGTTCATGTGCCCTTCTCCTGTTTGCCCTTGCCCGGGCTCTCGCCCAGGGCCTCGCGTAGCGTTTCCAGCATGCACCGGGCGGCGGATTGTTCGGCTCGCCGACGCGACGAACCGCTGGCACGAGTCTGATATGGAGTCCCCTGACAACTGACGCGGCAGGCCACTTCAAACGTCTGTCGGTGGGCCTGGCCGGATTGCTCCATGACCTCGTATTCCGGAAGCGGTAGACGGTCTCGCTGCAGATATTCCTGCAACTGCGTCTTGGCATCCTTGAGCGATTGGGCATCGGGCAGGGACTCCAGCGCCGTGCCGAACAGGGATTGCACCCATGCATGGGCGGGCGCGAAGCCCTGATCCAGGTAAAGCGCGCCGATCATGGCTTCCAGGGCATCGGCCAGGATGGAATCCCGGCGGTGGCCGCCACTCTTCAACTCACCAGAGCCCATCACCAGGTAATCGCCCAGCCCGATCTCGCGGGCCACACGGGCCAAGGACTCCTCGCGCACGACAGAAGCACGCAGCCGCGACAATGCTCCCTCGGAGGCATCCGGCTTGTGGCGATAGAGATAATCGGAGATGGCCAAATTGAGAATCGAGTCGCCCAGAAACTCCAGGCGCTCGTTGTTCAGGCGACCGGAAGAGCGATGACGCAGCGCCTGCACCAACAGGTCGTGGTCATGAAACGACAACCCCAGCGCATTGGCCAGGGTGTCGGGGTCACGGATGAGGGGGTTGCTGCTTTTAGTTACTGACACGGGCTTGATGTTTGAACTCGGCCACGAGCGACAGGTTGCCGAACAATGTCGCGCGGCCTTCGTAGTTGTAAGTGACATTGAAACCGCCGGTGACCGGGCGAATGTCGAATTCGTCCGAGTCAAACCGCTCATCGACTTCGTTGATGTTGAGACGCTTGTCGATCTTGCGACGAATCTCGGCCGGACCCGCGGCCGATTCCTCTTCGAGGCTCTCGAATATCGTGGTGAGTTTCTGATCGGCGATGTAGAGCGGCACCACCTGCATGACGACCAGGGCGGCAAAACCCAGGACGATGGCCGCGATGATCAGCCCCACCAAGGACATGCCCCGCTGACGCCGAGAGATGCCGTGAGTGAAACGATGTCCGTTTGCATTGGAGTTTTCCATATCCCAGTCCTTACTCTGCCTTGAGGTTAGTCTGCCGCGACGACGTCGATGGAGCGACCGATTCGCTCGGTGTCGAACCCGCCGTCCTGCCAGTTCCAGTGAAGCCAGATCATAACCGCTTTCCCGACGAGATTCGATTCGGGGACAAAGCCCCAGAAACGACTATCGTTACTGTGGTTGCGATTGTCGCCCATGACGAAATAATGCTCATCGGGAACGACCCATTCGGCACTACCCATGCGTCGATCCGGATCGATCAGCACCCGGTGCGGGGCTCCTGGCAACATCTCGATGGCCTTGACCAGGCCCGCATGTTTGAGATTGGCATCCCCCTCGTAGCGTCCCTGCGTTTCCAGGAGAACCTTCTCGCCATTGATCCAAAGCTGCTGGTCATCCACCCGGATGGTGTCGCCCGGCAGCCCGACGATGCGCTTGATGTAGTCCACCTCCGGCTGCTTGGGATAGCGGAACACCGCCACGTCGCCGCGTTCTGGCTCATCGATCGGCACAATCTTCGTGTTGACCACCGGCAGGCGCAGGCCGTAGGTAAACTTGTTGACCACGATGAAATCCCCCACCAGCAAGGTCGGCATCATCGATCCCGAGGGGATGCGAAACGGCTCGAACAGGAACGAGCGGATGACCAGCACGACCAGGAGAATGGGGAAAAACGACTTGGCGTAGTCGACCAGCAACGGTTCCTTGTCGACGGCACGGCCCATTCCGGCCTCGGCACCCAATTGACGCGCCTCGTTTTCCAATCGCGCCCGACGCCTGGGCCGGAAGACCAGTCGGTCGACGAGCCAGATCAGTCCGCTGATAAAGGTGGCAAGCACCAAGAGTAAGCTGAAGTCCACGGGACGCTCCGTTGTGTGAGTCGGGACCGGCAGGCGGTCAATTGCTCTTGTTGTCCATCTGCAGAACGGCGAGGAAGGCCTCCTGAGGAACCTCGACCTTGCCGATGTTCTTCATGCGCTTCTTGCCCGCCTTCTGCTTTTCGATCAGCTTTTTCTTGCGCGAGACGTCGCCGCCGTAGCACTTGGCCAGCACGTTCTTGCGCAGGGCCTTGACGTTGGTTCGCGCGATGATCTTGCCGCCGATGGCCGCCTGCAGGGCCACTTCGAACATCTGCTGCGGAATCAACTCCTTAAGCTTTTCCACCAGTTCCCGACCGCGCTGCTCCGCCTTGTCGCGGTGGACGATCAAGGAGAGCGAATCGACCGCCTCGCCGTTGATCAGCACGTCCATCTTGACCAGGCGCGCAGCCTCGAAGCGATCGAGATGATAGTCGAACGAGGCATACCCCCGACTGACCGACTTGAGCCGGTCGAAGAAATCCAGCACCACCTCGGCCAAGGGCAGATCGAATATCAGCGTGACCTGATTGCCCGAATACAGCATGTTCTTCTGTACGCCGCGCTTTTCCATGCACAAGCTGAGCACCGGACCGACGAAATCTTGCGGACAGAGAATATTCGCCTCGATGATCGGCTCACGGATCTCCTTGATCTGCGTGGTTTCCGGCAACTGCGACGGGTTGTGGATCTGGTAAGTGGTCCCGTCGTTTTCCTCCACCTCGAAGATGACTGTCGGGGCGGTGGTGATCAGATCAATCTGGTATTCCCGCTCCAGCCGCTCCTGGATGATCTCCATGTGCAGCAGGCCCAGAAAGCCGCAACGGAAACCGAAGCCCAGC
>JAABTF010000060.1 GCA_011389965.1 Halothiobacillus sp. | reverse complement strand
TCTCTGGGTGGCCCATATGAACTCGTACAGGGAGGCTATGCGGTCATTCATCGCGTTCCCGTCTTCTTAGATCGCAATGCGGATGGCCAACGCGATTACTGGGGAGTGGTGAGCACCCCCATCGAGGTTATTGACCTGTTCAATGAGGCGGGGGCGGGCGAACCGCTTGAATCCGGTGATTTCGCGGCGCGTGGCATGGACGGCTTGGGTGCCGACGGCGCGGTGTTTCTGGGCAATCCGGCCTTGTTCGAATCGCCCGATACCCTGAAGACCCCCGTGATTGCCCTGGATGGTCGGTGGCAACTGGCCATGTCTATTTCGGCGGCCAGTCCTGTCCTCGTTTGGTCCGAGCGCCTGGCAAAGCTTCTTGCCGTGCTGTCAGGCCTTTTGGTGATGTGGTTGGCCGTGCGCTGGCAAACGCAACAGCGGCGTCTGGTCGAGTCCGAACATCTTTTGCGGGATGTCACTTCTAACATCAGCGATGTCGTATTCCGTGCGGATAAGAAAGATCGGCTGGTCTACGTCAACCCCGCCTACGAACGGTTGCTGGGACGTTCGCCACTCGGACCGCTGGGTGGCAACTGGATCAATCTGTTTCCCGAGAGCGAGCGCCTCCGGATACGCGAGGCATTCGCCTCGCTGACTACCGATAATGCCCGCCTCGTTCTCAAGTCCCGGCTCGTCCCTCGAAATGGTCAGGATCTGCCGGTCGAACTGCGGGTCGAGCGACTAGACGCGCAAAACGGAGACCGCGCAGGGCTCGTGGGAACGCTGACCGACCTGTCTGATCGTCATGCGCTCGAGCAGCTAGAGGGGCTGGCGACGGCGGTTTTTGAAAGGACGGGTGATGCCATCGTGATCCTCGACCGTCGTCGGCGTGTCCTGGCCGCAAACCCCGGCTTCGAACGCCTGACCGGGAATCCCTCCAGCCAGGTGGTGGGTGACCGGCTGAGCACGCCGCGCATGATGAACCCTTCCCGTTCACGTCTGCAGAACTGCCTGCGCGATTTGCGTAGTCGCGGGCTTTGGCAGGGTGAGCTTCCCTGCCGGCTACCTGACGGCCGCGAGCGGATGCTGAACTGGTCGGTGGAAATGCTTAGAGACAACCTGGGCCATGTGAATCGCTACGTGGCGGTCATTACCGATGTGACTATCCGCCACCAGGAACTGCAGGCCATGTACCACCGTGCCCACCACGATGGTCTAACCGGACTTCTCAACAGGGCCGGCCTCGAGGAACGCTTCGAGCAGGCGCGCCGGCATGCCTTGCGTGAGGGTTCCCATCTCGCCCTTGCCTTCGTTGATCTCAATGGATTCAAGCCGATCAACGACACACTGGGCCACCACGTGGGCGACGAGGTGCTCCGGGAGGTGGCGCGTCGCCTGGAATCCGTTGGCCGGGGGGAGGACGTCGTCGCCCGACTCGGCGGGGACGAGTTCGTGGTGGCCTTCTACGGCGTGCATGCCGCGGATTCCATCGAGACACTGGCTGCCAACCTGCGAGAGCGGATAGAGGCGCCGATGGTCATTCCCGGGAACGTCCAGGTCCTGCGCGTTCAGGCGAGCCTCGGCTTTGCCTTATTCCCGGATGAGGCGGAGACCTTGCATGGTTTGATGCGCCGCGCCGACCGGGCCATGTACGAGGCCAAGTCGCATGGACGAGGCTCCACGTTCGAGTAAGGGATTCATTGATGCAGCGAGCGTATAAACATGAATACGGGTAATTATAAGGGCGAGAAAGCATCCATGTGGTGAATGTTGTGCGCGGTTAAGGTGGTGACACTGGTTTGAACAACGGAGAGCACCACATGACAACGACTCATCCATCCCGGCATGCTCACGAGGTGAGCCGACCCACCCCGCTCACTCACACGCTCGGTTTTCCGCGCATCGGTGAGGGACGTGCCCTCAAATGGTCTCTCGAAGCCCATTGGCGCGGCGACGCCTCTGCCGAAACGCTCGCCCGGACCGCAGCCGGCGTGCGCCACAGTGCGTTGACTCGGCAAACGGCGGCGGGGATCGACCGGCCCGCCACGGGGGATTTTCCCTCTACGACGGCATGGCGGATCATGCCCTCCTGTTCGGCCAGGCCCCGGCCCGTTTCGGCGACTTGCCCAACGACGATGCCTCCCTGTTCGCCCTGGCGCGAGGCCGCGAGGAAGGCGACCACAAGCTCGCGCCGCTGGCGATGACCAAGTGGTTCAACACCAACTATCACTTTCTTGTGCCCGAACTGGACGCTGGGCGGCCTTTTTGTCTGGATGCATCGCGATACCTGGCGGAGGTGCAAGAGGCACTGGCCTCGGAGCCGCGGGCAAAACCGGTGCTTATCGGTCCGATGACGTTTCTCTGGCTCAGCCGCGGTGCAATGGCGGAGGAACGTCTTTCCCGAGCGGAGGAGTTGGCCGCGGCCTATGCCGCCCTGTTGGCCGAACTTGCCCGTTTGGGCGTGGCCTGGGTACAGATAGACGAGCCGATCCTGGGGCTGGATCTGCCGGACGAGTGGCTGGCCGCTTTCGAACCGACCTATCATCGACTCAAGACGCCCGGTATTCGCCTGTTGCTGGCCACGTATTTCGGTGAACTCAATGGTCAGATTTCACTGGTGACCGGTTTGCCTGTCGATGGCCTGCATGTGGATGCCACCGGCGCAACCGACCTGCTCAATGTCATCGATCGTTTGCCGGCCTTCAAGGTGCTCTCGGTGGGCATGCTAGACGGGCGCTCCATCTGGCGGGCCGACCTGGAGGCGATGCTCGATGTCCTCGAGCCGATCCACGCGCGCCTTGGCGATCGTCTCTGGCTCGCGCCCAGCTGTTCGCTGCTGCACCTGCCGCTGGATGCGTGTGAGGAGCGAATCCACGAAGAGAAGCGCTTGCCCGCGGCGTTGGCCGAGAATCTGAGTTTTGCCCGGCAGAAACTGGACGAGCTCGCCCTGCTGGCCCAGGGGCTTGCTCAGGGCAGGGCGGCCATCGCCGACGAGATCCAAGCGGCTCGGGGTGCACGGGAGCGGCTGGATGCTTTGCGCGGTCGCCGCGATCCGGCGCGGCGCGAGGCGCTGCGGGAGTCCCTCCAATCGCAGCCTAGCCGCGCCAGTGCCTATCCCCTGCGGGCCGAAAGACAACGAGAGCGTCTCGATCTGCCACTGCTGCCGACGACCACCATCGGCTCGTTCCCACAGACCGACAACATCCGTGCGGCACGGCGTGCCTTCAAGCGGGGCGAGTTGGGTACGGAGGTGTACGAACAGCGGATGCAGGGGCAGATCCGTGAGGTGATCCGTGCCCAGGAGTCCCTCGGGATCGATCTGCTGGTGCATGGTGAGGCCGAGCGCAATGACATGGTCGAGTATTTCGGTGAACAGCTCGACGGCTATGGCTTCACGGCCCAGGGGTGGGTGCAGTCCTACGGCTCGCGCTGCATCAAGCCACCGATCATTTGGGGGGACGTGGCGCGACCTCGGCCGATGACGGTGCGCTGGAGCGAGTATGCCCAGTCGCTGACCGTTCGCCCCATGAAGGGGATGCTCACCGGCCCGGTGACCCTCCTGTTCTGGTCGTTCGTGCGCGATGACCTGTCACGCGAACAGGTGGCCTACCAGATTGCCGAGGCATTGCGTGACGAGGTGCGGGATCTGGCGGAGGCGGGGATTCCGGCTGTTCAGGTCGACGAACCGGCGTTCCGAGAGGGGCTGCCGCTACGTCGGCGAGATTGGCCGTCCTATCTGGACTGGGCGGTACGAGCCTTCCGCCATGCCACCGCGGTGGCACCCGACCATTGCCAGATCCACACGCACATGTGCTACAGCGAGTTCAACGACATCATCGATTCGATCGCCGCGCTGGATGCCGATGTGATCACCATCGAGACCACACGGTCGAACATGCAATTGCTGGATGCCTTTGCCGATTTCGACTATCCCAACGAGATTGGGCCCGGTGTGTACGACATCCACTCGCCGTTGGTGCCCAGCGTCGAGGAGATCGAGGCGCGCATCCGTCTGGCACTGGAGAAGGTGCCGGCCGAGCGCCTGTGGATCAATCCGGATTGCGGCCTCAAGACCCGTGGCTGGCCGGAGGTGCGTGCCGCGCTGGAGGCAATGGCGGAGGCAGCCCGGCGCCAGCGGGCGGAGAGCCGGGCTCAGCCCTGATCGCGCTCTGCGCGCAGGCGGGCCACCGCCCGTATACGCTCGTGGCGAAGTCTTTCTCCGATTTCCGCGCCGCGGTAACCTTGCTCCACCAACGGTTGGGGCGAGATGTCGGCAATGGTCTCGCGTACCGTGCGCAGCCAGTCGCCCTTGGGGTAATCGACGTCTTCGGAGCCGGGCTTGCCGCGGGAGTCGGCGTGGCAGACCGTCAGGACATCCTCGAATCGTTCGGGACGGCGCAAGGCATCGAGCTGCTCAAGCAGGTCGACCAGGGTGGCATCGCGCATGTTGAGCGCCTGATGCACGCGCCCGTGGGTCCGGGTGACGAGCACGGCCAGTTCCTTTACCGCCTTGGGCGTGCGCAGTCGCTCGCACAGGGCCCGCGTCGGGGCAACGCCGCGCTGTTCATGGCCGATGTGTTGCGGCCATTCCTCCGGCGGAGTAAGTGCCTTGCCCAGATCATGGCAGAGGGCGGCGAAACGCACCGCGATCGACGAACTCAGGGCGGTCGCGGCATCCAGTACCAGCATGGTGTGGATGCCGGTGTCCACCTCGGGGTGATATTGCACGGGTTGCGGGACACCGAACAGGGCGTCGACCTCGGGGAATACCTTGGCCAGGGCGCCTGTCTCGCGCAATACCTGGAAGTAGCGCGAAGGCCGCGGGGCAGCCAGGGCCTTGGCCGTCTCCGCCCAGACGCGTTCGGGTGTGAGGTCGGCCAACTCGCCCGAGGCGCTCATCCGTTGCATCAGCGCCCGGGTGTCCGGGGCCATGGTGAAATCGTGATCCGCCAGTTGTGCGGCAAAGCGTGCCACGCGCAGCACCCGCAGGGGGTCCTCGACAAACGCCGGCCCGACATGCCGCAGTTGCCGGTCCATCAAGTCCTGCTGGCCGCCGAAGGGATCGATGATCTTGCCATCATCGCGCATGGCCATGGCATTGATGGTGAGGTCACGACGTGCCAAGTCGTCTTCCAGGGTCACGTTGGGTGCGGCATGCACGGCAAAGCCGTGATAACCGCGGCCCTGCTTGCGTTCCGTGCGCGCCAAGGCGTACTCCTCACCGGTTTGCGGATGAAGGAACACGGGGAAGTCGGCCCCCACCTGGCGAAAGCCACGATCCATCATCTGTTGGGGCGTGGCGCCGACCACCACCCAGTCGTGATCGACCACAGGGCGGTCGAGTAGATGATCGCGCACGGCTCCCCCGACGATATAGCACTCGAGGTCCTGCGTGACGGGATCCGGGTCCACGGGAAGGGGCATGTGTTCTCCTGATCTGTCCACGATTGAGGATGGCGTTTCCCAAGCCGGGCTTTTGTGGTGAAAAGCCAGCTTTATCGGCGTGGCCGCTGGCGGTAAACTACGTGCTCAAACTCGTCATCTGCGCTGGACGTACATCATGAGCAGCAACCGTTATCTTGAGGCATTACGCAGCCAGTCGCCACGTTTCGAGGCGACTTTGCGAAGCATCGGCCTGGTGGCCGCCACCGATGCGACGGTCCTGATAACCGGCGAGACCGGTACGGGCAAGGAGTTGGCGGCAAGGGCCATCCATGCGGGATCATCCCGCGCCTCTCGGTCCCTGGTAACGGTCAACTGCGCCACCATCCCCGCTGACCTGGCCGAATCGACCCTGTTCGGCCATCGACGGGGCGCTTTCACCGGCGCCCTGCAGGACCAGCCCGGCCTGGTAGATCAAGCCGATGGCAGCACGTTGTTTCTCGACGAGCTGGGCGAGTTGCCGCTATCCCTGCAGGCCAAGCTTCTGCGCTTGCTGGAGAACGGCGAAACCCGTGCGGTCGGCGAGACGGGTACCCGACGCGTGAACCTGCGCGTGGTGGCGGCCACGCACCGGGACTTGGCCGGGATGGTAGAGGCTGGCGAATTTCGCGCCCGATCTTATTTCCGGCTCGCTGGCGTTCCCATCGAGCTTATTCCTCTGCGGGACCGCCAAGGGGACGTCGAGTGGCTGTTCACGCAGTTTCTCGAGGAAAACGCTCGAGCCGGCGGCGTTGCCGTCCCACGGCTGACCGCCCGGGCCAGTGGGGTGCTGCGCCGCTATCGCTGGCCGGGCAACATCCGTGAATTGCGCCAATTGGCCGAACGCCTGGTGATCTTCCATGCCGGCAGCGTGGTGGACGTCGAGGGCCTGCCCCCAGCGATGCGTTCGGCGGCCCAGAGTCAACGTGGTGGGGCGCTCGCGCCGGGATTCGTGCTGCCCGAAGGCGGAGTGGACCTGGAGGCAATCGAGAGCGACCTGCTGCGCCAGGCTCTCGCGCAGACCGGCGGCAACAAGTCGCGCGCCGCACGCCTCCTGAGCCTCTCGCGCGATACCTTTCTCTACCGGCTGAAGAAATTCGCCATCGAATAGTCGCTGGCACGTCGGCATCCCGGCTGGCCCGCCGCCTTGATTGCTCCTTCTCCTTGACCCCGTACCGGTGTCTGCCGGTACGGGGTTTGGTTGTTGTTGGGGGTGCTTGCCTCTTGGGGCTCGGGCCTGTGGCAAGGTTTTTCTGATGTCGTGCCAGGCAATAAAAAACGAGAGCCCACAGCCTGCCGCAAGGCCATGCTCTTACGTGGCGGTCTGGAAATGAAAGGGGCGTGGTTCAGCATCGGGTGTTCAGATGCGGCCGGAGCGCCGAGGATGGTTGGCATAGGCCCGATTGACGTGCTAGCTGCCACTGCGCTCGAACCGGCTCTCGATCCCGGCGGAATCCGCCAGTTGGTGTTGATCCGGTAGCCGCCTGCAGGTCCACCCCCACCACGCCTTAGCCCGGGTCTGCCGGTGTCGATTTTCCACCGGTCGGCATATTCGGCCAGTAGCCCGTGGGTACTGACCCTGCGGGTGGCGGTCTGGTGCAGGTCGATCTCGGCTCTGCATTGTCATGATCTTGTGATTCACAGTCTTGATAGTTTGAAAAACTCTGTCAGACGCCCCCCTCTCGGAAGAAATGGGGACAGCGTCGAGTGACGGATGTCACGGGTGCGAGACGGGGGCGTCTAGTGGTATCACCCCGAGGCCGCAACATATGCCGCACTCGATAAATGGGGAAATCGCGGCAGCGGATCGTGACTAGCTGGCGTTTTGTGCCAAAATCCGGGCTGTTTCCATCCCCAAAAACAAGAGGCAGGCATTTCCATGAACATTCGGCAGGATCGGCGCTACGGGGAGACCCACGAGTGGTACACGGTTGAAGACGGCCTGGTGACGGTGGGCGTGACCGAACAGGGCCAGGAAATGCTGGGCGACGTGGTGTTCGCCGACTTGCCCGATGTCGGTCAGGTGGTTTCCCAAGGGGCCCCCTGTGCCACGCTGGAATCGGTCAAGGCCGCCTCCGATGTGCTCTGCCCCGCGTGTGCTCTTCCGATCTAGGTCAACGAGGCACTGGAAGACAGCCCCGAACTGATCAACGACGATCCGCTGGATGAAGGTTGGATCCTGCGTATCAGGTTCACCGGCGAGTTGACGGAATGGATGAGTCCGGATGAATACGGCCGCATGCTCGAAGCGACCGACTGACCTGCGGAGATTTGCCGGTGGCCTCTGAAAGACTGGGTATCAAGCGGGTGCTGTTTGCGGCTCGTCATTCCTTCCAAGGCTTGCGAGCGGCATGGCGCAAGGAAGAGGCGTTCCGCCAAGAGGTGATGGTGGCCCTGGTGGCCCTGCCGTTGGCCTGGCTGCTGGGAGAGTCGGCAGTGGAGCGGGCAGTTCTGGCCGCGGTGGTGATCAACGTCTTGGTGATCGAATTGCTCAACACCGCGATCGAGAACGTCGTCGACCGTGTCGGGACCGACCCGCACAAACTCTCCGGCCGCGCCAAGGATGTGGGCTCGGCGGCGGTCTTCATGGCCATTGTGCTGGCGGCGGTGGTCTGGGGACTGTTGCTGCTCGGAT
>JAABTF010000026.1 GCA_011389965.1 Halothiobacillus sp. | reverse complement strand
CCTCTGGCAAAGGGTGGCAAAGCAACTGGAAGGAGCGTTTAAGCGGTGAGCAACTCCCTGGACACCTTGGAGAAAGACGCACTGGCGCGGATCGAGGGGGCCGACAGTCTCGACGCACTCGAATCCCTGCGGGTGGAATACACCGGCAAGAAGGGTTCGATCACGGCCCAGATGAAGACCCTCGGCCAGCTCGATCCGGAAGAGCGCAAGACCCGCGGGGCCGCCATCAATGCGCTCAAGGAGCGGGTGATGAGCGCGCTCAAGGCCCGCCGCGAGACGCTGCAGGCCGAGGCGCTGGCCGCCAAGCTCGCCAACGAGTCCATCGACGTCACGCTGCCTGGACGTCGTCGTCCGCCCGGTGCCAAGCACCCGGTCACCCAGATCACCGAGCGCGTTTCGGCCATCTTCCAGGCGATGGGTTTTCGCATCGCCGAAGGCCCGGAGATCGAGGACGACTGGCACAATTTCACCGCGCTAAACATTCCCGAAAGCCACCCGGCTCGGGCGATGCACGACACGTTCTATTTCGACGCCAGCCACCTGCTGCGCACCCATACCTCGCCGGTGCAGATCCGCGCCATGCAGCAGGAAAAGCCGCCGCTGAAGGTGATCGCGCCAGGGCGCGTCTACCGCTGCGATTCGGACATGACGCACTCGCCCATGTTCCACCAGATCGAGGTGCTCTACCTCGACGAGAACGTGCGCTTCACCGACCTGCGCGCCACGCTGGAGACCTTCCTCGCCGCCCTGTTCGAGCGCGAGGACCTGCCGATCCGGCTGCGCCCGTCGTTCTTCCCCTTCACCGAGCCGTCGGCGGAAGTCGACATCCAGTGCGTGCACTGCGGTGGCGAGGGCTGTCGCGTATGCAAGAAAACCGGCTGGATCGAGGTGCTGGGCGCCGGCATGGTCCACCCCAACGTGCTGCGCTCGGTCGGTCTCGATCCGGAGAAGGTGAGCGGGTTTGCCATCGGCATGGGTGTCGAGCGCCTGGCCATGCTGCGCTTTGGCGTGGACGACCTGCGCGCCTTCTTCGAAAACGACCTGCGTTTTTTGCGGCAGTTTCAGTAGCTCGGCTATAGCCCCGGCTACCCGGCGGGCCAGATGGCCCGGCCAGACCCCGATTTGCTCCCTTGGTCGCCCTGCCCTGGCGCGGCCAACCGGACAAGGCCCAAGGACCTGATACGCGATGCAATTTTCCGAAAATTGGCTCAGAACCTGGATTGACCCGCAGGTCGACACCGAGACGCTGGCTCATCGACTCACGATGGCCGGTCTCGAGGTCGATGCGATCGAACCCGCCGCCCCGGCCTTCGACAACGTCGTCGTCGGCGAAGTGAAATCCGTGCGCCCGCACCCGGACGCCGACAAGCTGCGCGTCACCGAAGTCTTCGACGGCGAGACCACGCACCAGGTGGTCTGCGGCGCGCCCAATGTGCGCGAAGGCATGCGAGCCCCGCTCGCCCGCGTTGGCGCCACCCTGCCTAACGGCATGAAGATCAAAAAGGCCAAGCTGCGCGGTGAACCCTCCCACGGCATGCTCTGCGCCGCCGACGAACTGGGCCTGTCCAGCGACCACAGCGGCCTGTGGGACCTGCCGGCTGACGCGCCAGTGGGCGCGGACCTGCGCGAGTGGCTGGATCTGGACGATGCCGTGATCGAGTTGGGCATCACCCCCAACCGCGGCGACGTGCTCTCGATTGCCGGACTGGCGCGCGAATGCGCCGCGCTGTTCGACGCAGCCATCCAGGCACCGCAAACCCGCGCCCCGCAAACCAGCAGTGCCTATGCCCAAACCGCCGCCATCGAAGCCGAGAGCGCCTGCCCGACCTACCTCACCCAAGTGGTCGAGGACATCCCGCCTCGCGGTGAGACCGACCTGCTCCTCGCCGAGCGCCTGCGTCGCGCCGGCATCAACACGGTCGAGCCGATCGTCGACATCCTCAACTACGTGATGCTCGAGACCGGCCAGCCGATGCACGCCTTCGATGCCGACAAGCTCGAGGGTGACATCCGCGTGCGCTGGGCCGCGGAGGGCGAAACGCTCGCGGCACTCAACGACCAGGAGCTGACGCTGAATGCCGACTGCCTGGTAATCAGCGACCAGCAAAGTCCCATCGCCCTGGCCGGCGTGATCGGCTCGGCACCCTCCGGGGTCACCGGCGAGACCCGACGGATCGTGCTGGAATCGGCCCACTTCACGCCCGGAGCCGTTGCCGGACGGGCGCGCCGCTTCGGCCTGACCACCGATGCCGCTTTCCGCTTCGAGCGCGGCGTGGACCCCAACCTGCCCCGTGCGGCGATCGACCGCGCCGCGCAACTGATCACGGAACATCTCGGGGGGCAGGCCGGCCCGATGCAAGAGGCCGAGGGCGGAGAGACCATCCCGTCGCCCGCAGCCATCGCGCTGGACATGACCTGGGCGATCAACCGCCTGGGCATCGAGATCGCCACCGACAAGGCGGCACACCTGTTGGGGCAACTGGGCTGCGACGTGCAGGCCGACAGCGACCGGCTCGAGGTGGTGCCGCCGACGCGCCGCTTCGACCTCGCCATCCCGGAAGATCTGCTCGAAGAATTGGCACGGCTGATCGGCTACGACAATTTCCGCGCCCCGATCACCCGCATGACCCCGGAGATCGGCCTGCCCCCGGTGACGACCAACACCACCGCGCACATCGGCGAACTGATGGCCGATCGGGGCTATTTCGAGGCGATCACCTACAGCTTCGTCGACCGGGATCTCGACCAGGCCATCACGCCGGGAAGCGCGCCGATCGAACTGGCCAACCCCATCGCCTCGCAGATGGCGGTGATGCGCCAGAGCCTGTGGCCGGGCCTGCTCGAAGCCGTGGCCCATAACCAGAAACGTCAGCAACCGGCGATCCGCCTGTTCGAGACCGGGCACCGGTTCGCCGGGACCACGGCGGCCGACTCGCGCGAGTCGGCGGAACTGGCCTTCGTCATTGCCGGTCAGGCGGGCATGGAGCAGTGGGCCCAGGCCAACCGGCCGGCCGATTTCTACGACATCAAGGGCGATCTGGTCGACCTGCTCGAAGGGCTGGGGCTGGCGTCTGCCACCACCTTCCGCCGCGCCGAGCACCCGGCCCTGCATCCCGGTCAATCGGCAGAGATCCTGGTGAACGACGAACCGGTCGGCGAAATCGGTTCGCTGCACCCCAACACCCTGAAGACCTTCGATCTCAAGGGACCGGTGTTCATCTGCCGCCTGTCGCTTGAGGGCATCGGTACGCGCCCGCTGCCCCAGAGCCGGCCGCTGTCCAAGTTTCCGCAGGTGCGTCGCGATCTCGCCCTGGTAACGCCGATCTCCTTGCCGTTCGCCACCTTGGCGGCGGCCATCCGATCGGCCGGAGGAGACTTCCTGCAACGAGTCGAGCCGTTCGACCGCTATGTCGGCGAAGGCGTGGCCGAAGGAAAACAGTCACTGGCCGTGAAACTCGTCTTCCAGAACGACGAGCGCACGCTCACGGATGACGAAATCACCGACACCATCAATCACATACTCGATAATCTCCGCCAGCACGCTGTCGAGCTGCGCGGTTGACTTGAACCCGGGAACCGATTTACATGGCTCTTACGAAAGCGGATCTGGTAGAAACGCTGCACAACCAACTTGGCCTCAACAAGCGAGAGGCAAAGGATTTTGTCGACCTCTTCTTTGAGGAGTTGCGGCAGGTGCTCGAATCCGGTGAGGACATCAAGCTCTCCGGATTCGGCAACTTCACCCTGCGGGACAAGAACGAGCGCCCGGGGCGGAACCCCCGTACCGGCGAAATGATCCCGGTGACCGCGCGGCGCGTCGTCACCTTCCGCGCCGGCCAGAAACTCAAGTCGCTGGTAGAAGCCTATGACGGCCCAGAGCAAGACTGAATTCACCTTTCCCCCCATCCCCAACAAACGGTATTTCACCATCGGGGAAGTGGGGCAGCTCTGCGAGGTCAAATCGCACGTGCTGCGCTATTGGGAACAGGAATTCGAACCGCTCAAGCCCATCAAGCGCCGCGGCAACCGCCGGTACTATCAGCGTCACGACATCGAACTGATCCGGCTGATCCGGACCCTGCTCTACGATCAGGGTTTCACCATCGCCGGCGCCCGGCAGCAACTCGCCGCCTTGCCCAAGGCCACCTCTCGCGAATCCGCCAGTGCGCTCGGGGCCGTTCGCAGCATGCGCGAGCGCATCACCCAGAACGGCGGCAACCTGCTGCAACCCGATCCGCAGCCCGAGAGCCAAACGGATGAGGATGCCGCCGAACCCGCGCCGTCGGCCCGGCAACTCGACCTGCGTGAGATCCGGCTGGGGCTGGAAAGCCTGGCCGGGGAATTGGCACCCTACTGCCGGGATCCCGCCTACCGCGATTGAGGCCTAGCAGCCGGTGTCAGCGTGGTACGTAGCGGGCCAGCAATGCCCTGTTGTCAGGCCGTGGCGCGATCCGGCGTCATGGGCGCGGCCGGGCGACGACGCTCGAGGAAGTGACGCAGGTACCGACCGGTGAGATCACGCCGTTCGAGCAGGATGAACAAGTCGGCACAGCCGAATTCCCGATCCCAGCAAGGCGCCCCACCGAGCTTGGCCCCCACCCGCAGATAGGCCTTGAGCAATGGCGGCAAGCGCGAAGGCGCATCACCGCCCGAGGGGCTCGTGGTGGGCAACGACTGTCGGGGTGTGACGCGGCGCCCTTCGTCGGCCAGATGGCGATCGCCGAGATCCGCGACGATCCGCCGGGCCGCGGTCCCTCCGTCCGCCATGGACACCGAAGCGCAGCCGATGAGGAAGCCGAAGCGGTTGTCCTCCATGAAACGCGCCAGGCCCGACCAAAGCATCGCGATCGTCCCGCCATTGCGCCAAGACCGATCCACGCAGGTCCGACCGATTTCCATCACCCGCCCCGGCAGCCCGGCAACCATGGACAGGTCGAATTCCTGCTCGGAATAGAATCCGCCGGTCAGCCGCGCCTGCGTGTCCGTGAGGATGCGGGTACAGGCGATCACCATGCCGGTGCGGCGTTCACGCACCATCAGATGGTGGCAGTGCGCATCGAAGCGGTCGCGTTCCAGCCCGCCGTGCCCGGGCGGTATCCGTGCGCCCATCTCCTCGACGAATACCCGGTAGCGCAAGCGATAACATGCCTCGCGCTCGGCAGGCGTGGTGGCGAAGGTCACGGCCAACCCGGCCGCGTCTTGCATGGATTTCGCGCCATTCGCCGTGTCTGCTGCCATTCGTTGTCTCCCTTTTTCGTCAGCCGATTGCTTCGTTGACTGCAGACAGTAGGGAGGGAAGTTGGCAATCCCGTGACCGGCGGATGGCGATTCAATGACCTCTCAAGGCTCCCGACACACTCAACCCGCCCCGCTCTGCTTCAGGTGAACTGCGCCAGCAATCGGTCCGGGTCGTCCTCGGGCGGCAGGCAACTCGTTCCCCGACAGACATAAGCCAGCCCGGGACCGGCATCGGGCAGCGACTTGTCGGCCAGCACGTCGTCCGAGCCACTGGTGAGAACAATCACCCCCCGGGAGCGCAGACACCGAACGGCTGGTGCCCATGCCGCCGAGTCGCGCGCCTTGATCACCACCACGGTGGGCGGCTGGTGAAAGCGACGCAGGGCGGCCAGCAGCCGGATATGGGCCTGCGGCGCACGCTCGATCGAGCCGGCCGCGGCCTTGAAGATCCCTTCGGCCAGGTCGAGCCAGTCGGTGCGTCCCAAGGCATAACCCAGCCCCGCCAGGGCGTCCGCCAGCACCGCGTTGCCGGCCGGCTGGGCATCGTCGGTGAACACCACCAGCGATCCCACCGGTGAGCCATGCGCGGCGTGACTGAGGCGAAAGCCACCCGATTCGTCCGCGAAACGCTCGACGACCAGCGCGATGATCGACTCGATCATGGCTTGGCGCTCGGCGTCGGGGCGCAGGAAAAAAGCCTCGGCCTGTGCCTCGAGCAGGTAGGCGAAATCATCCAGGAACGCCGGTGCCGCGGGGCGCTCGCCGAGATGACCGGTGGGCATTGTCGCCAAATCGCCGCGAGCCGGGGTGATGCGTTCGACCAGCGCCATGCCCTCCTCGCTCCAGTCATCCCGATCCAGCAAACTTCCGGCACGAATCAGCCCCGTGGCCAGCAAGGCGTTCAGGCCGACCAGAGACTTGTCGTCCCGGCGGGGTTGCGGTCGCTCATCCCGCAACGCCAGCAGTGGTCTCCGAAGGGAATCATCCAATGGCTCGACTGCCGCTACCCGGCGCGCGCGATGCGCTGGCGCCAAATGCCAGCGGCCCTCGAAGTTGGGCTTGCGATCCAAACCGAAGCGGGCGATGAACGAATCGATGGTCGAGGGAGCGACGGTCTCCTCCAATGCCGAGCGCACCTGCTCGGAAGTCCAGAGGTAGGTGACACCCTCCTCTCCTTGCGTATCGGCATCGAGACTCGCGGCGTACGTGCCATCGGGCAGGCGCATGCGCTCGAAAAAATGCCGGATGCTGCGCTCGAGCAGGGGCATGATCGCTCGCCGGCGGGCCTCGTATTCGTCGGGGTCGGACGCCAGTCGGCAAAAACGGGCCAGCGTGCCGGGCAACTGGGCATTGTCGACCAGCATTTTCTCGAAGTGCGGGATGGTCCAGTCGGCATCCACGCAGTAGCGGAAAATGCCGCCATCGAGGTGATCGAACAGCCCCCCACCCAGGATCGCGGCCAGGGCATGATCCAGCCCGCCGCGACCATCAGCGGCCCGTGAGCCCGCCTCGTCGATGAGAAAATCCAGGATTGGCAGTTGTGGGAACTTCGGCGCCCCGCCCAAGCCGCCATGCATCTCGTCGAATGCCGATTCGAGGCGTGCCCGAGCGGCATCCACGCTGGAAATCGGCGGCACCACATCGCTCCCGGGCGGGGCCGAAGCGAGCGCACGGCGCACTGCCTCGCCCTGCTGGCGTGTCTGGTCGCCCTTCTGCCGGTATACGCTCTGTACCCGTTCGAGCAGGTCGGCAAAGCCAGGCATGCCGTAACGCGCCTGGGCCGGGAAATAGGTACCTATGAAGAACGGCGTCAGGTCATCCGGGTTGAGAAACGCGGTCAGCGGCCAGCCCCCGCCTCTCTGGTTGAGCAGGGCGTGGGCCGTCTGGAAGGTCTTGTCGAGATCCGGTCGCTCCTCGCGATCGACCTTGATGCTCACAAAGTGCCGGTTCATCACCGCCGCGATATCCGGATCGGAGAAACTCTCGCGGGCCATCACGTGACACCAGTGACAGGCGGCGTAGCCGATGGAAAGCAGGATCGGGCGGTCCTCCCGGCGCGCGAGTGCCAGTGCCTCGTCGTTCCATTCGTGCCAGTCGACCGGATTTTCGGCGTGTGCCTGCAGATAGGGGCTAGTGGCATTGAGCATGCGCGGGTTGGTCATGGGGCGCTCCGGTCGGCCAATGGATGTCTCGCGGGACGGCCCAAGGATACTGGTAGACTCGCGGCAGTTTCACAACCGCAGCCCGTCCTGGAGCCGCCCATGGATTATCCCCTCATCGACCCCGTCGCCTTGCAGATCGGCCCGCTCGCCATCCACTGGTACGGGCTGATGTACCTGTTCGGCTTCGCCGGGGCCTGGGCGCTTGCCCGTTTGCGCGCCCGCCGCCCCGACTGGCCGATTACCGCCCTGCAGGTCGACGATCTGCTCTTCTACGGCGCGCTCGGCGTGATTCTGGGCGGAAGAATCGGCTATGTACTGTTTTACCAGCCGGGCATGCTGCTCGACTCGCCCCTGTCGATCTTCGCCATCTGGGACGGCGGCATGAGCTTCCACGGCGGGCTGCTGGGCGTGCTGGTCGCCATGGCCATCTATGCCCGCCGTCAGGGACTGGCCTTCTTCACCATTACCGACTTCATTGCCCCCTTGGTGCCCATCGGTCTGTTCTTCGGTCGCATCGGCAACTTCATCAATGCCGAGCTGTGGGGACGGCCGACCGACCTGCCCTGGGGCATGGTCTTCCCCGGCGCCGGTCCGCTGCCGCGCCACCCCTCGATGCTCTACGAGGCCTTCCTCGAGGGGCTGGTGTTGTTCGTGGTGCTGTGGATCTTCTCCATGCGCCCGCGTCCACGCATGGCGGTTTCCGGGCTGTTTCTGGCCGGCTACGGCACGTTCCGCTTTGCGGTGGAATTCGTCCGTGAGCCGGATGCCCACATCGGCTATCTCGCCGGCGACTGGCTGACCATGGGTCATCTGCTATCCGCGCCCATGATCCTCGCGGGGATTGCACTGCTGATCTGGGCGTATCGCCGCGGTATCATGGACCGCCCTGTTGACACCCAACCGACCGCGAGACCCGAATGAAGGCCTATCTCGATCTGATGAATCACGTGCTCGAAAACGGCGTGGACCGCGACGACCGCACCGGCACCGGCACCCGCAGCGTCTTCGGTCACCAGATGCGTTTCGACCTCTCGCGCGGCTTTCCCGCCGTGACCACCAAGAAATTGCACCTGCGCTCGATCATCCACGAGTTGCTGTGGTTCATCAGCGGCGATACCAACGTGCGTTATCTGCAGGACAACGGGGTGCGCATCTGGAACGAGTGGGCAGATGAAAACGGTGACCTAGGACCGGTCTACGGCGCCCAGTGGCGTTCCTGGCCCGACCGCGAAGGCGGCACCATCGACCAGCTCGGCGAAGTGATCGAGCAGATTCGGGCCAACCCGGAGTCCCGCCGGCTGATCGTGACCGCCTGGAACCCGGCCGACGTGCCGGACATGGCCCTGCCGCCATGTCACCTCCTGTTCCAGTTCTATGTCGCCAACGGCAAGCTTTCCTGCCAGCTCTACCAGCGCAGTGCCGACATCTTCCTGGGCGTGCCATTCAACATCGCCAGCTACGCGCTGCTGACCATGATGGTCGCGCAGGTCTGCGACCTTGAGCCCGGCGATTTTGTCCACACCCTGGGTGACGCGCACCTCTATCACAATCATTTCGAGCAGGCCCGCGAACAGCTCAGCCGCGAGCCGCGTGCCCTGCCCCGCATGCGGATCAACCCTGATCGCCGCCGCATCGACGAGTTCGTCTTCGAGGATTTCGAGCTGGTCGACTACGACCCCCACCCGCACATCAAGGCCAAGGTCGCCGTCTGAGCGAGGTGATTCCGCGGAGGGTTTCCTCTAGACTGACGGGTTGACCCATCCATCAACCGTGCCGTCAGGCAGGAATTATCATGCGCGTCAGCATCATCGCCGCGATGGCCCGCAACCAGGTCATCGGTCGCAACAATCAGCTTCCCTGGCGTTTGCCGGCCGATCTCAAGCACTTCAAGCAATTGACCATGGGCAAGCCCCTGATCATGGGTCGCAAGACCTACGATTCGATCGGCAAACCCCTGCCGGGACGCACCAACATCGTGGTCACTCGTGACCCCAACTTTTCCGCCGAGGGCGTGATCGTGGTGCATACGCTCAGCTCCGCCCTGCTCGAGGCGGAGGCGCATCTGGACGAGAGCAACGAGGCCATGGTGATGGGTGGCGCGGACATCTATTACAAGTATCTGCCGCGTGCCGATCGCATGTACCTGACGCTAGTGGAGGTCGAGGTGGCAGGGGATGCGCATTTCCCGGCGTACGTGCCCGACGAATGGGAGCTGGTCGAGGTGACCCGCCACGAGGCCGACGAGAAGAACCCCTACCCCTACCAGTTCCTGACATTCGATCGCGTGCCGGCCTGACGCCGGCGCCTTGATCCACTATCTTCAAGACAAGGGCAATGGATACGAACCACCACGGTTTCTGCCTGTCATATGTGGCCGGGATAAACCCAGGAGCCCGTAATGACCCAGCAATCCCTCAACCTGCGTGACGAATTCAACTATCAGCCCGAGCTGATCGCCCGGCTGGTCGACGTCTACGAAATCACCCTGCGCTATCGCTGGGTGTACGCCAGCGTGATTGCTCTGGCCGGCGCGTTCTTCATGATGCAGTGGTCACTGCTGGCCGACACCGCCCAGTACGGGCATCCCTGGGTAGGCCTGCCCCTGCTCGGCATGGCCGTCTGGCTGGCACTGGCGCCCGCGGCCAGCGTGGCCAAGTGGGCCTCACTGCCCGCGCACTTCAGCAGCGACTTTCTCTCCATCCGCGACATCCACTGGATGCAGAAGATGACCGAGCGCCACCCGGTATTAACCACCAGCGCCGAACCGTTCCTCCACGCGCAGGAACCGGTGCCGGTAGGCGCCCTGCGCGATTTCTGGGCGCCGCTGGTGCGCGAAGAGGAACGTCAGCAGCGCTAACGGCCTCCCCGAACGGACTCGCACAACCAGCGAGAAAACCTGGAACAGAGATCAGATCTGCACGTACGACCAACCACGCTGCAAACGGTCGACCACGTCACCGATGGCCGTGTCCACTCCCTGTACGTTAGGAAGCACTGCCACGTTTTCGCCCCGCCGTTCCAATCGAGACAAACTTTTCCTGCACACTGAGAATTCAAGATTGGAGTGCTCCTGAATCATGGCGTTGATGCGCTGAGCAAACGGCGTTGTCTGGGTACGCAATAAATCCACGCCCCTCTGCGTTGACCAAGACCTGCGGTTGAAAGTTCTCCTGACCTCGGGCCCGTGCATTACTGAGCAGGCTGTTGGCCGTGTCCAGAGCCTCCCGCGATCGTGCTCAGCTCCGCAGATCCGACGTGGAGAATCACGCGCTGTGACGCTTTTCAGTAGCGGCTACAGTAGGTGATTGCGATGAGGCATCCGCCTGCAGCACCGCATTGCCGGCGCGGCGGCGCTAGCGATGGGCCTCGGCCTCGGCTGGGCCGGCGGCGCTCACGCGGCCAACTGGCTGATGCTCCAAGGGACGGAACCAGCCGACAACGCGCCGCGCACCACGGTCTGGGGTTTATCCCGCCGGAATACCCACAGAACCTCAGCGATGCACACCCTTCGGGCACGTACATACCGCCAAAGCTGATCGGCCCCGCCCTGGAAGATCAATCCACTTTCAACATCAAGCGGGCACGGATCGGCGGAGGTGGCACCGGCTTTCCCTTGGAAGGCATGATCTTCCAGGGCCCGCACCTGCCCAACAACCTTTTCAATGACTTCAAGGCACGGGGCGGGTACGTCGAAGGCGCCTACCTCATCCCGAACACCCCCTTCGAGCTGCAACTGCGCTACGACACCGACGCGCGCAACGTCGATCAGCCGAGCGAGGCGACGTTCGACACCTGGACGGCCGGCCTCCAGTACCACTTCAACAAGAAAACCCGCGCCACGCTCAACGACGCCATGCGTGACTTCAGATCCGATGCCGTTGGACCGAACAGCCACCTCGAAGATGTCGACGGCCGAGTCGCCTTGGAATACAGGACTCAGGCCTTGGTGCCCGGCTAACCAACCGTCCAACTTTTGGGGGTCAGTTCACTTTCGGGGCGAGTTTTTCGTTTGGAACACCTGCCGAACACCGCCCCACACGACAAAATCCCGTCGAAGAGACGGCTGGGCCAATCGAGCGATGTCCCACGGCGCGAGGGCAGAGTCCGCCGCTATCCGGCTACGGGTAACCGCACTTGGTGTTCGGCCTGATCAAGCACGTAATCGTGGAAGCTCCGCATGACCGGAGTATCGCGTTTGCCCTGCCGCTGGACCATATACCAGTGCCGGATCAGCGGCAGCCCCTCGACGTCCAGCACCGCAATCCGTCCCGTTTCCAATTCCAACTCCAGGGTGTGCAGGGACACCATGCCGACCCCCAGTCCGGCCTCGATGGCCTGCTTGATCGCCTCGTTGGACCGCATTTCCAGCCCCGGCTCGACAGCCAAGCCGTGCTCTTCGAAGTATCGCTCGATGGCCGCGCGCGTCCCCGATGCCGGCTCCCGCTGCACAAACCGATGCTGTGCCAGTTGCTCTAGCGTGATCCGCTTTTTTCCGGCCAACGGGTGGTTCGGTGCGGCGATCGCCACCAACGGGTTCTCGAGGAAGGCCTCGAAAACCAGGCTCGCATCCGTGGGCGGCTCACCCATGATGACAATGTCAGCCTCGTTGTCCGCCAGTTGCTGCAGCAGGCGCTGGCGATTGGTGACATCCAGGCTGATCGACACGCCCGGGTAACGTTTTGAGAAATCGGCGAGCAAACGGGCGACGAAGTAGTTGGCCGTGCTGGCAACGCTCACTCGAAGGTGCCCCCGGCGCATCCCCTTCATGCCCTCCAACACCTCCTCGGCTTCGGTGATCACCTCGAGAATGCGCTGGGCATAACCGTAGAGCTCCCGGCCGGCGTCGGTGAGGTAGAGCTGACGACCAGTCTGCTCGAAAAGGGGCAAGTCGACGTTGTCCTCGAGCTGACGAATCTGCATCGAGATCGCAGGTTGAGTAAGATGAAGTTTCTCGGCTGCCTTCGTGTAGTTGAGAAGTTCAGCCGCTGCGCTGAAGACGCGAAGCTGATGCAATGTGAATCGGATCATCGGTCAATCCATAAGGTTTTGTTTATGGTGAGCATCACTTATTTTACGTTGCTTTGATGGACGGTGGACGTATAGTATCTCTCGAGACGAAAGAGGGGGCCTTCCCCTAGGTCGAACCCAAAACCCAATGCCAACCTTACCCTTCCGGAGGATCGCTATGGCGAACAAAAGTTACAGCGCGGGCGTTAAAGACTACCGCGAAACCTACTGGATGCCGGAGTACACGCCGCTCGATACGGATCTGCTGGCGTGCTTCAAGATCACGCCGCAGCCGGGCATCGATCGCGAGGAAGCCGCTGCAGCCGTCGCAGCCGAATCCTCCACCGGTACCTGGACCACGGTGTGGACCGACCTGCTGACCGACATGGACTACTACAAGGGCCGTGCGTATCGCATCGAGGACGTTCCCGGTGAAGACAGCGCCTTCTACGCATTCATCGCGTACCCGATCGACCTGTTCGAGGAAGGCTCTGTCGTCAACGTGTTCACCTCGTTGGTTGGCAACGTGTTTGGCTTCAAGGCCATCCGCGGCCTGCGCCTGGAAGACGTTCGCTTCCCGATCGCCTACATCAAGACCTGTGGCGGTCCCCCGCACGGCATCCAAGTCGAGCGTGACAAGCTGTCCAAGTACGGCCGTCCGATGCTGGGCTGCACCATCAAGCCGAAGCTGGGCCTGTCGGCCAAGAACTACGGCCGTGCGGTCTACGAGTGCCTTCGCGGTGGCTTGGACTTCACCAAGGACGACGAGAACGTCAACTCGCAGCCGTTCATGCGCTGGCGTGATCGCTTCCTGTTCGTCCAGGAAGCCACCCAGATCGCCGAGTCCAAGACCGGCGAGCGCAAGGGTCACTACCTGAACGTCACCGCGCCGACTCCGGAAGAGATGTACAAGCGTGCCGAGTTCGCCAAGGAAATTGGCGCGCCGATCATCATGCATGACTACATCACTGGCGGTTTCACCGCGAACACCGGTCTGGCCAAGTGGTGTCAAGAAAACGGCATGCTGCTGCACATTCACCGTGCCATGCACGCTGTCATCGACCGCAGCCCGACACACGGTATCCACTTCCGTGTACTGACCAAGATCCTGCGCCTGTCCGGCGGCGATCACCTGCACACCGGTACCGTCGTGGGCAAGCTGGAAGGCGACCGCGCTTCCACCCTCGGCTGGATCGACCTGCTGCGTGAATCGTTCATCCCGGAAGACCGCTCGCGCGGCATCTTCTTCGATCAGGACTGGGGCTCCATGCCGGGCGTCTTCGCCGTCGCATCCGGTGGCATTCACGTCTGGCACATGCCGGCACTGGTCGCCATCTTCGGTGACGACTCGGTCCTGCAGTTCGGTGGTGGCACCTTGGGTCACCCGTGGGGCAACGCCGCTGGCGCCGCTGCCAACCGCGTCGCTCTGGAAGCCTGCGTCGAGGCCCGCAACCAGGGTCGCGACGTAGAGCGCGAAGGCAAGGAGATCCTGACCCAGGCTGCCCAGCACAGCCCGGAGCTGAAGATCGCCATGGAAACCTGGAAAGAGATCAAGTTCGAGTTCGACACCGTCGACAAGCTCGACACTCAGAACCGCTAATCCAGGCCTTCTTAACCAGAATCTGACTCATAGGTAAGAAACCATGAACGAAATGCAGGACTACAAGACGACGGTCAAGTACGAGACTTTCTCCTACTTGCCGCCGATGACTCCGGACCAGATCCGCACTCAGATCGAGTACGCCATCGCCCAGGGCTGGAGCCCGAGCGTTGAGCACGTCGAGCCGGAAAACATGATGAACCACTACTGGGACATGTGGAAGCTGCCGTTTTTCGGTGAAGACAACGTCGAGAACGTGCTGGCCGAGATCGAAGAGTGCCATCGCAAGTACCCGGGCCATCACGTTCGCCTGGTTGCGTATGACAACTTCACCCAGAGCCAGGGTATCGCCTTCGTGGTTTACCGCGCTGGCTGATAAGCGATGTGGCTGCCCGCCTTTGGGCGAGCAGCGCAACCATCAACACGAGGTACAACAGGCATGCCTGTACAATCTGGAAACAACTCAACCAGAAATCGTGCAGCAGCTCGCGCCCGACGCGAGGAGCTTTCCCGTGGTGGCAGCACCGCGGCGGCTCCTCAGGGTGGCGGCAGCCTCGCCGGCCTGACCGGTAAGGAACTCGCCCGCGCCCGTCGTGCTCAGTTGTCTGCACACGGCAAGAACGCCAGCACCTCGACCTGGAAAAAGGCCGCGTCGTCCGCTCGCCAGAACCCCGCGGCATCGCGGGCTTCCGGCAGCAACGGCGCTGCCAACTCACAATCCCACGCATCCTCGTCTGTCGAGGAACCCGTCGACCAGATGTGCTCGCTCGCCGAGTCCGATCCGGGTCAGTTCGGTTCCGAGGCGGACGTGGTGAGGTCCGTTTGCCGTTCACGTCGCCAAGCCATGGCGAAGTACGGTAAGAGCGCACTCCCGCCCAAGCCCGCCTCTCAGGGCGGCCCGGGTCGCAAGCAGATGCCGTTCGCTGACGAGGTTCGCTCGCAGTCGAAGCCGGCACCTGCTAGCAATGACACCCAGGCCGACCAAGAGCAGGAGGCCTTGTTCGATTCGCTCTGCACGACCGCCAAAAAGCGTCCGGCACGTCTTGGCTCTCAGGCCAAGACCGTGCGCCAGATTTGCCAGGCTCGCCGCGAGGCGATGGCAAACAAGGGCAAGCGCGCCCTGCCGGCCAAGCCGGCTTCGCAAGGCGGTCCGGGACGTGTGGGTTACCAGGTTCCGGGTTATCTGGACACTAGCGCCAGCGGACGCGAAGCGGCCATGCGCCATCGCGAGATGCTGTGCCAGTACGGCCGGGGCAGCGCCCCGTCCTGCCGTCCCACCGGACGTCGAAAGTCCGCTTCCAGCGAGGCGCCTGCGCCAAAAAAGGTGGAAACCGGTCACACGATTTCCGGCCGTGAAGTGAAGGGCACCCAGGTGGAGCGTTCCAATCGCGTCTCCGGTAACGAGTCCGGCAGTTGTCGGGCCATTTCCGGTACCGAGTACGTCGGTTCCGAGCAGTACGATTCGTTCTGCCCCACCCGCCCGCAACCGAACGCGCCGAAAGTCCGCACGTCCACGACCGCCCGCGGTCATGGCGTCAGCGGCACTGCGGTAGGTCGAGGCACTCAGGTCACCGGTGAAGAGCGCGGTACTTGCGAGTCCGTGACCGGCACCGAATACCTGAGCAGCGAAGACCTGCAATCGTTCTGCGGCACCAAGGCCCGCCCTACCCACGCCGACAAGGTCGCGGAAGGTCGAACCGAGAAGCAGATGCGTGTGACCGGTAGCGACGAGTTCCGTCCTGCCCCGGCCACTGGTGGTGAAACCGGCGCAAACCGGCCGATCACCGGGTCCGAGTATGCGGACTCCGGCGTGGCGCGGATGACCATCAATGGTGCGCCGAAAAAGGTGGCGGAAACGCACACCTACCAGGGTCGCAGCATTTCGGGCACCGCCGTGGGCCGTTCCAGCCATGTCACGGGTGACGAGCCGGGCACTTGCCGCAACGTCTCCGGTACCCAGTATCTGAGTGCCGAGCAGTATGAGTCGTTCTGCGACACGACTCCCGAGCCGGGTTACGACAAGGTCGGTGTCGACCAGTCGCGTCAAGGCCAGCGGATCACGGGCAACCTCGTGGACCGTAGTGAGCGCGTTACCGGTAACGAGCCGGGTTCTTGCTCCCGCGTCTCAGGTTCTCAGTACGGCGAACCGCGTTTTTGCGGTGGCGGCGTCGACAAGGTTCAGTCCATGCACACCCTCGCGGGTCGTGGACTGACCGGTCAGCGCGTCGACCATCACCCAAAGATGTCCGGTGACGAGCAAGGGGGGTGCATGCCCGTCACCGGTACCGAGTATTACGGCGCTGACCATTACGGCGCGTACTGCTCGGGTTCGCCCGCACCCCGTCCTGAGAAGGTTGAAGAATCGCTGACCTGCGAAGGGCAATCCGTTGGCGGCACGCCGATGGATCGCACCGAGCAGGTGACTGGCAACGAGTACGGTTACGACCACTACGTCAGTGGAACGCCCTACACCAACGCGATGCATACCGGTTGCGCCGCGCCGACCAGCTACCCGCTGGCCGCGCCGACCCAGCCGAGTGCACGTTACGTGCCCCAGGCCGCTCACGCCCAAGCCCAGGAGCCGATTACGGCGCCGCAGGACTTTAGCGTGAACACCCCGGCACGTGATGCTCGCGGTCGTGTCACGGGCAGCTCCTTTGATCAAGGTGGCCGTATCACCGGTCCCGGTAACATGGCCATGGGCCTGATCACCGGTACACCGGAGTTCCGTCACCCTGAGCCGAGCGCCGCGCATCCGCGGATGGGTTCGATCATGCCGACACCCGCGCCGACCCCGGCAGCGGCTCCGGCACCCGCACCTGCCCCGGCTGCTCCGGCCCCGACTCAGAACGCGCCAGCTCAGCCGGTGGAGACCGCCGAGCCGCAACCGGAATTCCCGGCTGCTGCTCCGGTCGAAGCCACGCTGCAGTGTGCTCCCGAAGAGCAGGCGCGTGAGCGCATCACCGGGGAAGGTGGCGAACGTTGCCGCATTTCTGGTGATGACTGGTCGCGCAACGGTTCGGTGACCGGTACTGAGGGCCAATGGTCCCAGGGCCGCAACCCGTCGATGCGTGGAGAGGCTCGTGGTGCTGCTCGTAATGCTTGGGTCAACCGTGACGTACCGCGTCCGGACATTCCGGCATCCAAGCTCACCGGCAGCAGCGGTGCCGATATGAATGGCTCGACGGTCACCTACTCCGGTGGTGCTCGGGGTTAAGTGGCAGCAATGAGCGGTCGAATGACACAACAGCCATTCCGTCGCAGCAGTCTGGGTTCACCCCGACTGGGTCAGCGTCGGGCGCCGTTCGGCTTGGGTGCACCCAGCGGGCCTCGCAGCCCGCTGGGCACGCCTCAGCCGATCACGCACCCGGCCTGTCCTTCGCTGCCGGAACGCGGTTGTCATCACCCGCTCACTGACCACGAGGCCAATCGGCAACTGGCGTATTGCGAAGACTCCGTCAAGGAGCGGTTCGATCGCATCGTTCCGTTCCTCAAGGAAGTGGCCGCCCTGCCCCGTCATGGGGATCTGGGCGACCGCATCCAGGCACTGGCCCAAAGCCAGCTCGGCCATGGCTTCACTGATGCCCTGGTCAACGATAGCTGGATTGAAGGTCCGGACCTGAAGGGGCTTTTTGCAAGTGCCACCTTTGAGGCGCTCAACGCTGCCACCAAGCAGTTTGGGCGCAAACTGGAAGACCAAAAGGACGACGCGCTGTCCACCAGCAGTTTCTTCCTCGACTGCGGATTTCACGCAATCGATATAAGTCCCTGCTCGGACGGACGGTTGAAGGGCTTGATGCCGTTTATCTTTCGGCTCCCGCCCTGGTCGTTCACTTATCGCAAGGCGTATGCCGGCGCACTGTTCGACGTCGAAGAAGATCTTCGGCTCTGGAGCGAGGTCGAACTCCGCCGGTTTCGCGAGGGCGTACCGAACCGGGCTGACGAGGGCAGCCGCTATCTCAAGATCGCGGTCTACCACGGCAGCTCCTCGGACCCTCATCACGAAGGCTGCGCCGCGCATGGCAGCGACGAGCGCAAGGCAGCCGAAGGCGCATTGGATCGGCTGTATGCCTTCCGCCAGGCAGTGGAGAACACCTACTGCTGTGGCGCCAGCACGGACATTCTGCTGGTGGGTGTCGACACGGACACGGACGCGATTCGCGTCCACGTCCCTGACGCCAACGGCGATGTCAGCGTGCATCGTTACATCGACAACGCCTACCTGTATCAGGAGACGTTGAACCGGGAGCAGAATGCTGCCCATTTGGCCGTCTACGATGCCATTCGATCGGTCAACGAAATGGATGACTGGGGGCGCACGACCGGAGGTGAGCCGCATGATGGAATGCGGCGGTTCATCGCCACCCTGCTGATCAACAACCTGTCGCAGATCGATTACGTGACAGAGCGATATCAGGGTCGCTACCCGGCCGAGATTATTGGCCACGCCGAGCGTTACATCAGTGTCGGCGATGGCTTTGAGGAAGTGCAGATGCGCAATCTGGCGTATTTTGCACACCTCCATACGGTGGAAGAGAACACTAACGACCTGGACGTCGGGATCAAGATTTTCCGTAAGCTCAATGTGAGCCACGGACTGCCGATCCCGATTGCCATCCACTTCCGTTACGACGGTCGTGTTCCGGGTGGTCGCGACCGGGCTGTTGCCCGGGCACAGCGGGTCTGCAATGCGATCCGCGAGCGCCACTCGGAATTGGATGAACAGGACATGCTGTATTTCCAGCTGACCGTCCAGGACACCCCGGCGGGCAGCGAAATTGAAGAGGTTTCTCAGGCATGAAGATCATGCGGGTCGAAAAGACCTTGGTCTCGACCAATCGGATCGGCGAACTGGGCCACCGCCCGCTTCTCGTCGTAACCGACAAGCCGGGCGGCACGCCGCAGGTAGCAGTTGACGCGATCGGCTGCATCCCGGGCGACTGGGTAATCTGCGTCGGTTCCTCAGCGGCACGGGAAGCGGCGGGTAGCAAGTCCTATCCGTCCGACCTGACCATCGTCGGGATCATCGATCAGTGGTCCGCTGAGTGACATGGAGATCATGAAGGTACGTTCCGACCTTGTAGCCACGCAGCGTGTGCCTGGGTTGAAACACGTTTCCTTGAGGGTGCTGGTCGACCAGGCCGGCAACCTCAACGTCGCGGCCGATCCGGTCGGGGCACCAGAGGGTAAATGGGTCGTCACCGTCAGCGGTTCCGCCGCCCGGTTGGCGCTCCCGGATCCCACGATCCAGACGGATCTGACAATTGTCGGCATCATCGATCATTGGGATCCTTGCTGACATTCGGTTTTCTGTTTAAACAAGTCGTTCGAGAGGAGAGATGAGATGGCTGATGTATCCGGTATCGCACTGGGAATGATTGAGACGCGTGGCCTGGTGCCGGCAATCGAGTCGGCAGACGCCATGACCAAGGCAGCCGAGGTTCGCCTGGTGGGTCGTCAGTTCGTCGGTGGTGGTTACGTGACCGTTTTGGTCCGTGGCGAAACCGGCGCTGTCAACGCTGCCGTTCGTGCCGGCGCCGACGCTTGTGAGCGTGTTGGTGACGGCCTGGTCGCCGCGCACATCATCGCGCGTGTCCATTCCGAAGTAGAGAACATCCTGCCGAAAGCCCCGGAAACCCCGGAAGCCTAAGGCGGATCCACGTAATGTCGGCGGCCCGACGTCGCCGACTGATTTAAATACAGTTTGGGAGTAACTCAAATGGCTCAAGTATCCGGTATCGCACTGGGAATGATTGAAACGCGCGGCCTGGTGCCGGCGATCGAAGCGGCTGACGCCATGACCAAGGCTGCCGAGGTTCGCCTGGTGGGTCGTCAGTTCGTCGGTGGTGGTTACGTCACCGTTCTGGTCCGTGGTGAGACTGGCGCAGTAAACGCTGCCGTTCGTGCTGGCGCCGACGCTTGTGAGCGTGTAGGTGACGGCCTGGTCGCTGCGCACATCATCGCGCGTGTCCACTCCGAGGTAGAGAACATTCTGCCGAAAACCCCGGACGCTTAATTCCGGGTGCTTTTGAGCAGGCTCCTGCGGCCGTGTCCTTAAGGTCACGGCCCTGTCTGCCAACCAGATTCTTAATATGGGAGCTGTTAGGACACACCTGTGCCGACAGCTCTTGTTGGATTGACTGACCCGAGGGTTCCACACATGGCTTATTCCGGTATTGCACTGGGCATGATCGAGACGCGCGGCCTGGTCCCCGCCATCGAGGCAGCGGACGCGATGACCAAGTCCGCGGAAGTGCGGCTCGTTGGCCGCTCGTTCGTCGGTGGCGGTTACGTCACCGTGCTTGTCCGCGGCGAGACCGGTGCCGTGAACGCCGCCGTGCGTGCCGGCGCTGACGCCTGCGAGCGCGTTGGCGACGGCCTTGTGGCCGCGCATATCATTGCGCGGGTCCACGGCGAGGTCGAGTCGATCCTGCCGGAGGATGCAGAACACTGTGAATCCTCTTGGTGCGTGCCCTCCGCGGGTGCGAAACGTGGCTGATCCTATCTACTGAGGGGGTTGACCATGACCATGCGATCAAATTCGCGTGTGATCGGGGTTCTCGGACGAGCCCTGGAACTGGAAATGGAATCCGCCCAGCAGCATGCCACCCGTGCCGCTTTGGCATCATTGTGGGGACAGCAGGCGCTGGCTGAACATCTGACGCGCCTGTCGGACGAGGAGATGGGGCATGCCGACCTCGTCACCCGGCAGATGCTGCTGTTGGGATACGCGCCGCCGGCGCTCTCCTTGGCCCCGGTCCGGCCCGGACGCGATCCGCAAGAGCTCGTGGCGCTCAGCCGGACCAAGGAATGGGAGACCGTGCGGTTCTACGAGGATGCCACCAACTGGTTCCGGCGTTTCCAGCCGGACGAGACCGGCGCCCTCTTTGCCCACCTCTTCAACGAGGAACTGGGCCACGTCCGTCAGCTCGGCGGTTAGACAACACGAGTTCTCAAGGAGAACGCACATGGTTGAGACGACCGACATCCAAGTGGACGGCTGGCAGACTCAGAAGCGTCCCCCCATGCTGATCCGCAAGTTCGAATTCGCGGAATATGACCAGACACGGGACTTCCTCGACCGCTTGGCCGAGTTGTCCGAGGAACTGGGCTACCATCCCAGTCTGCAGTTCGACCGCACCACCGTGAGCGTCAACGTCTCCGCACTCGAGGAGTCGCTCGGCGACCTCGAGGTGCGTTTCGCCCGGCAGGCGACCGAGTTGGCCGAAAAGACCCAAGCGGGTTGATCAGGCAGGCTGACCATCAAGGAGCGTGACACCATGGCCGCACACGTCATTGCACTGGCCAATCTAAAGGGCGGCTGTGGCAAAACCACACTGTCGATCAATCTGGCCTCCGGGCTCGCCCGGCGAGCGGAAGTGGGGCTGATCGACGCCGACCCCCAGGGCGCCCTGCGCCACTGGTCGGGCTGGGGCGAGGCCAAGTCCGGCCTGCCCCGACTGTTCGACGAACACGACGATGCCCACGCCAACCTCGCGGCGGCCCGCCAGACATGTGACTACGTGATCGTCGACTGCCCGCCCTCGCTCGACATGAACGTGACCATCGAGTTGCTGCTTCACAGTCACCGGGTCCTGATTCCCGTTCTCCCCTCCCCGCTCGACCTTTGGGCGAGCGCCGACACCGTCGAGGCGGTGAACAAGGCTCGGGAGAACGGCAACCGGAACCTCTTGGCGGCTCTGTTGCTCAACCAGACCGAACCACGCAGCGCCATGACTCGTGCCATGGAGAATGCGATCACAGGACTCGGATTGCCCGTCCTGCCGGCGGCGATCCGTCGTCGGGCCGCCTATCGAACGGCGGTCGTGGAAGGAGTGAGCGTCTACCAGCTTGGCGGCCGCGGTCGTGCGGCGGTGGACGAAATCGAGAACATCATTGACGAGGTAACGCCATCATGAGCAAGTTGGAAGACAAGCTGAGCGCCAGCGTGAAGTCGGAGTCTGCCACCAAGGCCGACAACAGCCAGTCCTCGGGCGCTACCAGCGCCGCGTCCGGTGCAGACAAGGCCGCCCAGGCCAAAAAGGCAGCCGCGTCGAACAGAAGCACCCCGGCCACGTCCACTCAGCGCAAGACCCCGGCCACGTCCACGCAGCGTAAGACTCCGGGCAAGCGGACCCCTGCGGCCCGCAAGCCGGCGGCAAAGAAGCCGGCATCCCAGCCCGCTGCCAGCAACGCAAAGGCGTCGACGTCTCGCAAGTCCGACACCAAGTCGAAGCCACCCGGCCAAGGCGACCAGCCGCTGCACCCGCGCCGGGTCTGGCCTGACTAAACCCCGCCCAAGGGCCGGCATCCGACCGGCCCTTCCGTTTCCTTGCCACACGCGACATTGCGACCGACACCATGAGTAGTGCACGGCTAGAAGACCAGGAACGCCTGGACGAGCTGGGCGAATCCGCTCGGGAGATCCTCGAGATCAACTGGACGGACGCCACGCGCGTCTTTTCACCGGGCGCTCTGGAAGCGTACCTCGACGGGGCGATCAGCCTGCAGTCGTTGGGTCGCGGCGACGAACTGGTGATCTCGTTCATCGAGAGCGCCCCCCAAGTGGCTCGGGAACTGGGAACCGACGCGGCCTTCGAGATGCTCTCGACGGCCATCAAGATGTATTCCAAAACCAGCGCCACCGTTCTGGCACTGATGTTCTCGACCGCCCCGGTGGCGGCCACGCGGCTGGGCGAGGCGTCGCTGTTCCAATCCTATCTCTCGTTGGTCAACAACATCCTCTCCCAGGCGCCGCGTGCCCTACGGCCGATGCTCGCGCAGCTCGACCACCTCCTCGAGGTGCTCACCCTCGGCGGCCTGCGCCGTTGGGCCACGTGGGGCATCAACGCTCACCGTAATGACTTCGACGCGCTGGACGCCTATTTCAGCCTGGCCAGTCCCGATGCCGAGGCCGTCCTGCAGAAAGAGCGCCGCGGCACGCTGTTCGTTGACGTGCAACGTCGGCTGGTGCTGTACCTGCGCGCGCTCTGGGCGCGCAACTTCCTGATGCGGCCCACCTCCGGCGATTACGAGAGCCGGGAAGGCTACCGTCCCTTCATCCAGGGCCCGTTCATCAACCTGCCGGATGCTTTCGACGACTATGTCGACCGCGACGACACGCGCGTCGATGGGGTCAACCTCTACCGGGCGACGGCGGCCCACTGTGCCGGGCACATGATCTATTCCGACTTCGATGCCGAGTCGGAAGAGGCCTCCAAACTCCAGCAGACTTTCATCGGCCTGATGGAAGATGCCCGGATCGAGACGCTGGCCGGAGCGGACTTCCCGGGGCTGGTCCCGCTGTGGACCCGCATCGCGCGTATTGCGGTCAATCGCCACGACGAGACCGGCGAAGACCGGGTCGGTCCGCTGCTCGACCGCATCGCGCTGGCCCTGCTCGACCCATCCTATTCCGACGATCACCCCTTGGTGACCGAGGCGCGGGTGGCTTTCGCCGCGATCGACGAGGACCCGTCGGACTACGAACGCGCCCGGGAGGCCGGTCTGGACCTCGCCAGACGAGCCGATGAACTGGGACTTGCATTCAGCCCGAGTCAGGACATCCCGAGCATCCCCTACCGGGACGACAATCGCTTTCTGTTCGAAAAGCCCGAGTCTGCGGTGGATACCGTGCGCACCGGCAACATCGATGACAAGCGCCGCTACGTCTCGCTCATGGAGATGCTCAACACCCTCGACGTCGAGAACATCTCCGCGGAGGCCGCGGACGAGATCTGGGTGCTGGGCACCGAGCTCTACGACAATCGCGGCCGCAAGTACTCGGAGATTTTTGCCGAGGATCGCACCGCCTCGCCGGTCCACTACCACGAGTGGGATTACATGACCCAACTCGAGCGGCCGTTTTGGACCACCATCAACGAGAAGCGGCCCACCGATGGCGATCCGGAAACCATCGATGCCATCCTCGAGCGCCACAAGCCGCTGGTCCGGAGGCTCAAATACCTGATCGAGGGCATTCAGCCGCAGGGCGTGGTGCGCGAGAAGAAGGTCGAGGACGGCGATCAGATCGACATCAACGCCGCGATCAACGCGATGATCGACATGCGCATGGGTCAAACGCCCGACCCGCGCATCGGCATCCGCACGCGACTGCAGATCCGCGATCTCTCGGTGATGCTACTGATCGACCTGTCGGAGTCGACCAACGATGCCATCGGCCATGGCGACGACGAGACCACTGTGCTCGACCTCGCCCGCGAGGCGGCCACGCTGCTGGCCGACGCCATCCACCGGGTGGGCGACCCGTTCGCTATCCACGGCTTTGACTCCAACGGCCGCCACGACGTCGAGTACTACCGCTTCAAGGACTTCGAGGAGCCCTACGGCGATACCGCCAAGGCGCGTCTGGCGGGCATGACTGGCCAGCTTTCCACGCGGATGGGCGCGGCCATTCGACATGCCGGAGCGCAGATGCGCCAGCGGCCCAGCCAGCGCAAGCTCTTGTTGATGCTGACCGACGGTGAGCCCTCGGACAACGACGTGCGCGATCCACAGTACCTGCGCCACGACACCAAGAAGGCGGTCGAGGAACTGCATCGACAAGGGGTCGAGACCTTCTGCGTCACGCTCGATCCCAATGCCGACGAGTATGTCTCGCGCGTATTCGGGCCGAAGAACTTCATGGTGCTCGACCACGTCTCGAGGTTGCCCGAGAAGCTGCCGGCACTGTATCTGTCGATGACGAAATAGAACTGACGAACAACGAACACGGCGCCTTGCCGCGCCGAAGAGACCCCCGTCCCGCTCCTGGCTGGCTCATCCGGCAGTTCACCGGGCGGGGTCGCACGAAAAAACGGGAATGAACGGACCGGCGATCGGCCGGCGGTACCGGAAAGGATGAGACGATGATCGAACTGCAATGGCTGATACCCCTGCTGCCCTTCCTCGCAGCGCTCATGGTGCATCTGCTGTCCGCCCGACTGGGCAAGCGGGTCGCCCGCCTGAGCGTCGGGATCAACTGGCTCGTGGTGATCATCGCCACCTTCCAGTTGGTCAGCTACATCGCCGGCGATTCCGGACCGGAGTGGATGGGCCTGGCCAGCGGCTGGGGCAGCCTGCAGCTTGACCCCCTGAGCGCGATCATGGCGCTGGTGGTCTCGGGCATCAGCCTGGTGGTGCACATCTACTCGATCCGCTACATGATCGAGGAACCGGGCTACGGGCGCTTTTTCATGCTGCTCGACCTGATGACCGGCTCGATCCTGCTGATGGTCATGGCAGGCGACCTGATCACCCTGTTGATCGCCTGGCACCTGATCGGCGTGATCCTCTACTTCCTGCTCGCACACAACACCGAGCCGCCGACCGCCCAGCGTTATGCCTTCTGGACGTTCATCACCTACCGGCTGGGTGACCTGCCGCTGGTACTCGCCGCCGTGATCCTGTTCCAGACCTACGGCGCACTGGATTTTCCCACCCTGTTCGAGCGCATCGCCGCGATGCCGGACGCGCGCATGGTCATGGATCTGCCGGTCACCGGTACCGTGGCGTTCCTTGTCGCCCTGTCCGCGTTTGCCAAATCCGCCCAGTTCCCGCTGCACACCTGGCTGCCCTACACCATGGAAGGCCCCACGCCGGTATCGGCGCTGATGCACGCGGGCATCGTCAACGCCGGGGGCATCATCATCAACCGCTTCGCCCCGGTGTTCGTCCACAGCGGCGAGATCCTGCACCTGTTGTTTATCGTGGGTCTGGTCACCGCGCTGATCGGCTCGGTACTGATGCTTACGCAGAACGACATCAAGAAGTCGCTGGGCTACTCCACCATGGGGCAGATGGGCTTCATGATCATGGAGACCGGCGCCGGTGCCTTCGCCCTGGCGATCTTCCACCTGATCGCCCACGGTCTGTTCAAGGGCACCATGTTCCTCGGCGCAGGCAACGTGATCGGCTCGGCCCGCAAGCACGACGGCGTGCCCAACGACCCGCTCTACGAGTTCCTAGTCGAACGCAAGTCGGCCCCGGCCCGCTTGCCCTGGCTGATCATCGGGGCGGTGACGCTGATCGTGCCGCTCATCATCCTCGTGATGGCCCATGCCTGGGTCGCGGAGGACTTCTTCCAGAAACAGGGCGCCATCGTGCTGCTGTTCTTCGGCTGGATCACCGGCGTGCAGGTGCTTTTCGCCACGCACCGTCTGGATACCGAGAACCCGCTGCGCATGATGGCCCTGATCATCCTGTCGTTCGCGCTGATCGTGGTGGGCTACAGCTTCGTCGGCCATACCTTCGAGAACTTCCTGTACCCGGATGCCGCCTTCCGCACCGCGCTCTACACCGCCGCGGGTATCGATGCGGTCACCTTCGACATGCTGGTCGTGCTGCTCGCCCTGATCGTGGTATTCGGCTGGATGGGCGCCTACCTGACCAAGGTGCGCCGCCAACGGGTCGACGAGGGTCACAGCAACGCGCGGCTAACTCTCTACTCGCTGTTCTCGCGCGAGTTCTACGTCGCCGATGTCTACGACCGCATGACGGCCTCGCTGCTCGACCTTTCCAAGCGCCTGAATGTCTGGTTCAAGTGGAGTTGATATGACCGGTCTACTCATCATCCTGGCGGCATTCTTCCTGCCGTTGTTCCCGGCCAGCCTCGTGTTCAACCGGCTCGCCGCCGGCATCGACCATCCGATGGCCCGGCTGGCCTTGTTCGTCATCTGGCCGCAGATCGGCGTTGCCCTGCTCGTGTGGGGCGACGTGGCCCCGGCCGGGCCGGTCCTGGCGACCTGGGCGACCTTGAGCGCGCTCTTCTACGCCTTCCGCATGCTGACCGTCCGCGAGGTCGGGCGCTGGGCGGCTATGCTGGCAAGCTCGGCCTGGCCGCTGGTGTGGCTGTTCGCCATGCAGGCGCCGAGCGAGGTCGCCCTGGTGGCCTTCACCCTGGCAATGACCGCCGCGCCCGTCCTGATGCTCCTGGTGCGCGATGCCCTGGCCCGCCGCCTGGAGGCGGCCTACACCGGGCTGCATGGCGGGCTGGCACGTGACCTGCCGCGGCTGTCGGGAGTGATCGTGGTCGCCACCCTCGCCGCGATGGCCCTGCCGCTGTTCCCCGGCTTTTTCGCCTTGCTGGCCGTACTCAGCGGGGCGACGCTCTCGGTCGCCATCGGCGTGCTGCTGGTTTGGCTCTTGTGGAGCTGGGCCGGCGCTCGGTTGTTGCAGGCAACGGTGTTCGGTCCGCGCAGTGGGCCGATCGCCGCCGACCTGCCCCTTTCGACCACCTGGATGGTCGCCGGACTGATCGTGGTGATCGTGGCCGCCGGACTGCTCTGGACTGGAGGTGCTGTATGACCCTTCCCCTTGGACGCGGGCTGAAGATCCGCTCGATGGTGCACATGGCCGCCGAGCCGATTCCCAACTTCTGGCCCATGCGCACCTTCATCCACCACAACCCTCTCCATGGCCTCGAGGACCTGCCGTTCCCCCAGGCGGTCGAACGGGGCGAAGAGCTGTTCCACGGGCGGGGCTTTCTGCCGCGGGCCGACTACCAGCGGTTCCTGGCCGAGGGACGCGTCGACCGCGACACCATCGAGGAGCGGGTCGCCGCCGCTCTGGCCGAGCACAAGGCCCTGCGGGAGACCGGCGGTCAGGATCTTCTCTGCACGCTCCTGACCGAACGGCGCGATCCGGTGATCACCGCACGCACGGTCGCCGACGTCCACGACGTCGCGGTGGCCCTGCAAGGATGGCCGGCCGACGAACCGGCATCGATGGACGTGGAAACCCTCGCCGACCGCCTGCGTGGTTGCTTCCCGGCCGAGCGTCCCCTCTACGAGGCACTCGATCTGCTGTTCGATACCCGCATCGGAGAGACGCTGGACGAACTCCTGATCAAGACTTGCCTCGATTTCTTCGACGAGGGCCAGTCCGCTTGGCAGATGCCCGGCCGCGAGCAGGGGCTGTTTACCGCCTGGAGCGCCCTGGCCCGTCGCAACCTGCGATTGTTCCTGCGCGGATTGCACATCAAGCAGATCCTGGTGCAGAGCGAGACCCCCGAGGGGATCATCGCCTACATCCTCGACGAGCTCGGCATCCCGGAAGACGCCTGGTCTGACCTGATCGTGCGCGAACTGACGCACATGCACGGCTGGGCGGGCTTCATTCGCTGGCGCTCGACGGCCAACCGCTACCACTGGGCGGAGGAATACCCTTCGGATCTGGTCGATTTCCTCGCCATCCGCCTGGTCCTGGCCCTGGCTTTGATCCGCGAGCACGCGCGACGTCAGAAAATGCCGGGCAACCGGGCCCAACTCGAGACGTTGATCACCGAACGGCCGGCCGAGTGCTACCTGCGCCACGAACTGTTCACCGGCGGCGTGCTTCCGGCTCAGGCCGAACGGGTCGAGGACATCGTCGCCCGCGGCAAGCCGGCCGAGGTGGCCAGCCTGCTCGCCCGTTACCTGCCGGCCAAGCGCCGTGCCGAGGGCAAGCGTCAGGCCCGGGCGCTCGACGAATTGGCCGAACAGGCCGGCCAGCCGTCGGTCTTCCGCGAACTCGACGAGGCCCAACTCGTGACGGTGCTCGAGGAGTTGGCCGCGTTCGAGAAGCGCGAGGGCATGCTCTGGCTTGAGGCCATGGAAGCGACCTACCGCCGCTCGATGCTCGGCAAGCTGCGTCTGACCGCCGCCGAGCCGCGCGAGAAGCGTCCGTTTGCGCAGATGCTCTTCTGCATTGACGTGCGCTCCGAACGCATCCGGCGCCAGCTCGAGACCATCGGCGACTACCAGACCTATGGCATCGCCGGCTTCTTCGGCGTGCCGGTCAGCCTGATCGCGCTCGGCAAGGGCAGCGAGGACCACCTCTGCCCGGTCGTGGTCACGCCGAAGAACCTGGTGCTCGAGGTGGCGACCGGCGCGGAAAAGATCGACACCGATCTCTATTCCTCGGCCGAGCACCTGCTGCACGATCTCAAGCACTCGGTGCTTTCGCCCTACTTCACTGTCGAGGCGATCGGCCTGTTGTTCGGTTTCGACATGATCGGCAAGACCATCGCCCCGGCAACCTACAACCGCTTGCGCCACAAGATGGAAGCGGACAAGCCCTCGACCCGCCTGATGGTCGACAAGCTCACCCGCGAGCAGGCCGACTCGGTGGTGCGTGCCCTGCAGCGGGTGATCATCGTCAAGGCGATCCACCAGGAATTCGGCATCGAGCGCGAATCGATCACCGACTCCATGGTCCGTCAGTTGCGCGAGGCCGCCATGGGCAACCACCCCGGCCGGACGAGCTTCGCCCTCGACTTCGCCCTGAGCGAAAGCGCGGAATCCAAGTTCATCAAGACGCTGCAGGACGACTACCGCATCAACCGCAGTTACGCGCAGATGCAGCTCGAGCGCCTCGGC
>JAABTF010000132.1 GCA_011389965.1 Halothiobacillus sp. | reverse complement strand
GGCCGGTGGACGTCAACTATCTCGAAGCCAAGGCCTTCTGCAACTGGCTCTCGGAAAAGACCGGTCAGTCCATCCGCCTGCCCACCGAGCCTGAATACGAGCGCTTGCGGGCGGTTTCCGGGGTGCCCGACGAGCCGGAATGGGGCGAGCGGGCGCCGGGCAACATCAATCTCGAGTACTGGGCCTCGGCTTGCCCGGTCGACCGGTTTGCGCATGGCGACTATTTCGACGTGATCGGCAACGTCTGGCAGTGGACCGAGACACCCATCGATGCGTTCGAAGGTTTCGAGCCTCACCCCATCTACGATGATTTCTCCGTGCCGACATTCGACAACCAGCACAACCTGATCAAGGGCGGTTCCTGGATATCGACCGGCAACGAGGCGACACGCGATGCCCGCTACGCCTTTCGCCGGCATTTCTTCCAGCACGCCGGTTTCCGCTATGTCGAGGCCGAGCCGGTCCGGCCACCCGCCAGCAAGGACGAGGGCTATTACGAAACCGATGCGCTGCTCGCCCAGTACTGCGACTTTCATTACGGCCGTTCGTACTTTGGCGTGGCCAACTTCCCGCGCACGTTGGCCGAATATGCCCTGCGGCAGATGGAAGGCCGGCGACACGGTGCCGCACTGGACATCGGCTGTGCCACGGGGCGGGCCACCTTCGAGTTCGCGCCGCACTTCGAGTCGGTCACGGGGCTGGACTTCTCCGCGCGCTTCATCCAGATCGCCCAGGCCATGCTGGATGAGGGACAGATTGCCTACGCCCTGCCCACCGAGGGCGAGCTGACGGAGGATCGATCCGCATCCTTGTCGTCGCTCGGACTGGAATCGCGGGAGAATATCGCGTTCTGGCAGCAGGATGCCTGCAACATGAAACCGCACTTCACCGGTTACGACCTGGTACTGGCGGCCAACCTGATCGACCGGCTCTACGATCCGGGCAAGTTTCTCGACGACATCGCCGAGCGCATCAATAGTGGCGGCCTGCTGGTAATTGCCTCCCCCTACACCTGGCAGGAAGAGTCCACTCCGCGCGATGCCTGGCTGGGAGGCTTCGAGAAGGACGGCCGGCCGGTGAGCACGCTGGACACGTTGCTCAAACGCCTCCAACCCAATTTCGAGTTGGTTGGCGAGCCAGCGGACATCCCGTTCGTCATCCGCGAGACGGCCCGCAAATATCAGCATACGGTCAGCCAGGTGACCGTATGGGCGCGACGATGAACAGCCTCACCGATTTCACCCGGTTGGCGCAGTACGCGGGATCTGGCTGCGAGAAGTACGACCGGCGCTGCGAGATTTTCGGCCGCGAGGACGTCATCCCGCTGTGGGTGGCGGACATGGACTTTCCGGCACCGGACTTCGTCATCGATGCCTTGTCCGCTCGGCTGGCGGACGGGGCCTTCGGCTATGCCAAGCCGGATGCGGAGGATTTTCGCGCCATCGCCGACTGGCTCTGCGGCCAACATGGCTGGCATGTCTGCCCGAGCCACATCGTGCCCCTGCCGGGCGTGGTGCCGGCCATGGCCATGGCGATACGTGCCTTTACCTCGCCGGGAGCCCGGGTGATCATCCAGCCACCGGTGTACTTCCCGTTTTTCCAGGTGGTGCGCGATCAGGGCCGGACCTTGCAGGAAAACCCGCTGGTCGAGAATGACGGGCGCTACGAGATGGACTTCGAGGCCCTGGATGAGCAGGCAAAAGATGCCGAGATGCTGTTGCTCTGCAATCCGCACAATCCCGGCGGTCGGGCCTGGTCGATCGAGGAGCTCGAGCAGGTGGCGGCGATCTGTGCCCGGCATGGGGTGATGGTGATCAGTGACGAGATCCATATGGACCTGACCTACCCGGAGGTGGCCCACACCCCGTTCGCCCATGCCGCCGGTCATGCCGGGGCCCGCTGGATGACCGTCTCCGCCCCCGGCAAGACCTTCAATACCGCCGGCATCGGCGGTGGATTCGCCGTGATCGTGGACTCGACCGAGCGGGAGGCCTTCGACCGGGAACGTCGCGGCATGCATC
>JAABTF010000059.1 GCA_011389965.1 Halothiobacillus sp. | reverse complement strand
GCCCGGCAACCGATCCGACGCTGGCTCCTCGCCACCCGACCCGCCTTCCTCCTGCTCGCCCTGGTCGCCGCCGGCATCGGCCTGGCCGCAAGCCACGCAAGCGGGCTGACGATCGCACCCACCTGGGCTGGGCTAACCCTCATCGGCGCCGCCCTCCTCCACGCTGCCGTCAACGTCCATAACGACTACGTCGACGACCTCAGCGGGACCGATCCGAATAACCATGACCGGATCTTTCCGTTCACCGGCGGCAGTCGGATGATCCAGAACGGCGCCATGAGCCGAAAGGCAACGCAGCGACTCGCCTCGATCCTCTACGCTGCCACGATCGCGGTCGGGATCGCCCTGCTGATCCGCGGCGGGATGCCACTACTCTGGCTGGGACTGGCCGGGCTTGTCTTGGGATGGGCCTACTCCGCCCCTCCACTGGCACTCAACCGACGCGGACTCGGCGAGTTGACGGTCGCCATCGGCTTCGGGGTATTGATGCCGGTCGGGGCCGATCTGGTCCAGCGCGGCATGCTGCATCCCTTGCCCGTCTGGGCCGGCCTGGGTTTTGCGCTGATGGCGACCAACCTGCTGCTGATCAACCAGTTTCCCGACCTGCGTGCCGACCGGGAGGCGGGGAAGCGACACTGGGTGGTGCGCCTCGGGCAGGCACGTGCCCGGTATCTTTATCTCGCCATCGCCGCCGGCGCCTACCTGCTGCCACCGGCTCTGGTCGTAACCGGCCACCTGCCCGCTACCACTCTACTTGTGTGGGCCGCCCTACCACTGACCCTGATGGCCGCCACCATCCTTTGGCGGCACTACGAACAACCATCTCGTTTGCGAAGCGCTCTTCGCCACACGGTACTCGCCACCTTGGGCTACGGCAGCCTGATGATGCTGGGCCTGATCGTCCCCGCCTGACTGCCCCCGCCGCGCCATCGCCAAGCCGGTCAGCGGTATTCGAGCACCGCCATGGATTCCACATGCGCAGTCTGCGGGAACATGTCCATGACGCCCGCCGCTACCAGTCGATAGCCATGCTCATGCACCAACTGGCCCACGTCACGCGCCAGGGAGCCCGGGTGGCAGGAGACGTACACGATCCGTTTCGGCTGCATGCGGGCGATCACCGGCATCATCGCCTGCGCCCCCGCCCTAGGTGGGTCGAGAAGTACGCGGTCATAGCGCTCGCGCATCCAGGGATAGGCCGAGTCCGGCTCGAACAGGTTGCCGACCATATGACGGGTGTTGGCAATGCCATTGGCCGTCGCCGCCCGTTCGGCACGGTCCACCATGGCTTGGTCGGCCTCCACCGCCGTCACGGACCGAGCCTGGCGCGCCAGGGGCAGGGTGAAGTTGCCCAGTCCGGCGAACAGATCCAGCACGGGCTCATCCGGCTCGACTGCCAGCCACTCGAGTGCCTGGACCACCATGCGCTGATTGACCACGCCGTTGACCTGGGCGAAGTCCACCGGCGAAAAACGAATCCGGACATCGAAGGGCTCGATCCGGTAGGAGGGATAGACATCTCGGTCCCCGTCCAACAGGGGCATCAAAGTTTCCGGGCCGCCCGGCTGCAGGAAGATTGCCAGGCCGTGCTGATTGGCAAAGGCGTCCAATCGCGCCCGGTCGGCTGTCGACAGAGGCGCCAGGTGACGGAAGGCCAAGGCACAGTGATCATCGCCACAAGCCACCTCGATCTGGGGAATATCGCGGCGCGCCTCCATACCGTGGATCAATGCGCCCAAGTCCGCCAGATGCTCTCCCACGCGCGGATCCAGCACGGGACAAGCATCGATATCGGCAATGTTCGAGGTCCCCCGCTCACGAAAGCCAACGGCCACCCTCCCCTGGCGGCGCAGGTGGCGCACGCCGAGTCGAGCCATACGCCGATACCCCCATACCGGACCGGTCAACGGATCGAGTACGACTTCCGGCTCCACTCGCCCGATGCGGCTTAGTTGCTCGAGCAACGCGCGCTGCTTGTGCTCGACCTGCGCCTCCGGCGCCAGATGCTGCATGGCACAACCGCCGCATACATCGAAATGCGGGCAGCCCGGTTCGATCCGCTCGCTGCTGGCGGTTTCCACGGCAATGGCATCACCCATATCGAAGTGGCGCCGCTGGTCGCGATAGACAAACCGCACATCCTCGCCGGGCAACGCCCGACTGATGAACGTCGCCTTGCCGGCGACATGCGCGACACCGTGACCCTCCAGAGTGAGGGATTCGACATGGGCGACGAATTCGCCGCGGGGGAGTTTCTTTTTCTTGGGTTTCATTCAGACAATAGGGCAAGCGGCAGTCCTGCTTACAGGACCGCGGGCATATATTGATGAGCGATTGGTCGCCGAGATTGGCTTTGCCGGGCGATCAACCCGCCGGGAAGACGCCGGTGGAAAGGTATCGATCGCCACGATCGCAAACGATGGTGACGATCACCGCGTTCTCCACCTCCGCCGACAGTTTGAGTGCAGCGGCCATCGCCCCACCTGAGGAAATGCCCGCCATCACGCCTTCCTCGCGCGCCAGGCGACGCGTCATTTCCTCGGCCTCCGGCTGACTGACATCCAAGGTCCGATCGACGCGCTGCGGCTCGAAAATGCGCGGCAGATACTCCTTCGGCCAGCGGCGGATACCTGGAATCTGTGCCCCTTCGCCGGGCTGTATCCCGACAATCTGCACCTGGGCACTTTGCTCCTTGAGATAACGCGAGGTGCCCATGATGGTGCCGGTAGTGCCCATCGCCGAGACAAAATGCGTTACCCGGCCCTGGGTGGCCTCCCAGATTTCCGGCCCGGTGGTCAAGTAGTGGGCGCGCGGATTGTCGGGGTTGGCGAACTGGTCGAGCACGATGCCTTCTCCACGGGCGGCCATTTCGGCGGCCAGATCACGGGCGCCCTCCATGCCATGCGCCTGCGAGACCAGCTTGAGCTCGGCACCATAGGCCGCCATCGATTGGCGCCGCTCGATCGACATGTGCTCGGGCATAATCAGCGTCAGGCGAATGCCCAACGTGGCGGCCACCATCGCCAAGGCAATGCCAGTGTTGCCGGAGGTGGCCTCGATCAACCGGTCTCCCGGACGCAGATCGCCGCGCTCGATCGCCCGCGCGATCATCGAATGCGCCGCCCGATCCTTGACCGAGCCGGCAGGGTTGTTCCCTTCGAGCTTGCCGAGGATCACGTTGCCGCGCTCGGCACCCCGGGCATCCAGTCGCTGGATGCGCACCAGAGGGGTGTTGCCAATCAATTGATCAAGACGGTGACCTAACATACGCTTTGCCGGCTCGCTTCCAGTTAAATGAACTCGGGAATCAATGGCGGAAATCCGCCCGCCCGAGTATGCCACAAAGGCCTTTGGTGAACGCTTCCAGACCCAGACAACCGGCTCCCGACAAGCAGCGCGCCGGCCGCCGGCCGGCCGCCCTGCTCGCCCTAGCGGCGCTGATCGCCCCACCGGCCTTGGTGGGAGTGGAATCGCTGATTATGGGAGAGGGATTCGATCTCGCCGCCATGCTCCGCCTCGCCACGGGCTGGGCTGCGATCTGGTTGCTTCTCTTGCTGGTCGCCCTGCGGACATTCCGGCGTGGCCATGCCGGGCAGATGCCCGAGAATCCCGCCGGCGGGGATACCCAGGCGAGCGCGCCGGCCGCGGAGCCGCCAAGCCCGGAGGGCGCGGATGCCCAGCTTTCCACCGCCTCGGTACTCGAACTGGTCAATCAGCAATGGGTCACCCCGCTGGGGCACATCCGCTCGGCGGTCGACGCGCTGGCGATGCTGGAACGTCGACTCTCCCAGTGCGCGCCTCCCGCCCCGCCGGGTGAACAGGAGCCCGCCCGCTCCCTTCAGCTGATGCGTCACGCCAGTCACCGCCTGCGCATCTCGATCGAGAACATCATCGACTTCCACGAGATCAATGCCGGACGCATGAAGCGCACCGACGGGCGTGTCAATCTGCGTACCACCGGCGAGGATCTGGTCACCGACTGGCAAACCACTGCCCAGCGCGACGGCGAGGTCTTGCAGTTCATCGGCTATCAGGACCTGCCGCGTGAAATCGTCTTCGATCCACAGATGCTGCGCCGACTGCTGGACCGCTTGCTCAACGAGGTGCTGTGCATCGGTCACTTGGGTGAACCGGCGGTCACCATCGAGCTCGAAGACGAACAGGAAAACGAGGGCGGGGATCGGTTGGGGCGATTCCGCATCACGGTCGACGGGCAACCTCGTGACGAGCGGCGATCTCGGGGGCGGCACGCGCTGGCCAACCGCCTGGAGCAGGCTCTCCCCGACTCCCTCGACGCGCTCCTGGTGGACGACTTGATCGACATTTGGATCATCCGCTGCATTTCCAAACACCTGGACTCGGCACTGGAAGTGATCGACACCGAAGAGGGTCGCTACGGACTCACCGCCGTATTCACCGCCCCCGTTCTGATCGGCGAACCGGACAACGGCGACCGGCTCGCGGACACGCTCTGCGCGGTGGTCTGCGCATCCGACCAGCACCGCCGCGCCTGGCAAGGCAACCTCGCGGCCCTGGGTGCACGCATCCAGACCACACCGGACTTCGGCCAGCCGGTGGACCTGCTCCTCCTCGACGAACGGATCGTCGAGCGCCATCATGAAGACCCGGCCTTTGGCCAATGGGTCTCGCTGGCCGGTCGAGTGATCGGCCTTTCCAGCCACCTGACCATCCGTGGGCGCCCAGCCGCACCGCTCCACTGGGCCGATTTCACCCTGCCGTTGTTCATCCGCGCTCGGGCGCTTTCCGCCTCGCTGGCACGGGTGCAGGGCGCCCCGGCCCCGGGGCCTCGCCGACCCAATAGCCGCCTGACACCGCAGCGCCCGGCCCAGCCGCAGTCACCCCCAACGCCCACATCCCGGGAAACCCCTTCCCGCACGGCTCCACGATCAACGCCCGCTTCACGACATGCCCTGTATTCCTTCGCCGGGCGAACGGCGCTGGTGATCGACGACGACCCCGTCTACCTCGTTCACCTGGGACAGATGCTGGGTGAGTTGGGGTTCCGCGTACTCAAGGCGGACAACGGCAAACAGGCCCTGGAACTGGCCAACCATGAAGACATCGACATCGTCTTCACCGACATGCACATGCCCGACATCACCGGGGCGGGTGTCGCCCGCATTCTCAAGAAGCGGGCCCGGCACCTGGAAACCCCCATCATCGCGATCACCGCCAACCGCCAGGGGAACGTGCACCAAGATTTGCTGCACAGCGGCATCGAGCGGGTCTTGACCAAGCCGGTGACCGCAGGTGAACTGCTGAGTGCCATCGCGGAATTCTTTCCCCTGCAGGCTCACTCGCGTGGCACGACAGGCACCGCCCACGCCGATGCACCGGTTTCGGGACGCGACCCCTTCCTGACCCAGTTGCTCTGCGACGAATTGCCCAGCTACCGGCGATTGCTCATGGAGCACCCCACCGATCCCGACACGCTGCGGCACGCGGCCCACAAGCTCCGGGGCGCGGCGGCCTGCTGCCGCGAAACCGAACTGCAGACACTCGCCGGCAAACTGGAGACTGCGCTGGACGAATCGGCCGACACCCCAGCCATTGAGGCGCGGATCCACTCCTTGATCGAATGCATTGACGGCATCAATGCCATGCCCGCCTGCCACAGCAACCAGCGCCCATCGGCTCCGGCAATCGGCGGAGCGAACATCAGCGAATCGTGATTCAGTCCAACGACGAATCATTGCTAGGATAGGTTCAGGCGGCCGATGCACCCCAGGCAGGATGGCCACGACCGGTAAGGAAGGAACAAGGACGATGCAACTGGACGAAAGGATGGTTTTCAGCGGACAGGATCCGGGCATGATCGTGTTCCTGTGCAATGCCTCCGGGCGGGTGCTGAGTGCCAGCCCGCGGGCTGACGAGGCCTTCCCCGGCACCGGCGGCGGGGAAACCTTGCGCGAGCGTCTGGACCAGCGCCTCTGCCTCAACCGCGAGGAATCGTTGGGCACCGCCCTGATCGACGGTGCCGAGAGCAGCCTCAAGGGTCTGATGGACAACCGCGAGGTCACGCTTGGCATCACGCCTGTCGGCGAACACCAGCGCCTGGTGGTGCTGCTGGAAAGCCTTTGCCCACCCAGCAACTTCGATTCGCTCACCGGCCTGCCCGACCGCAGCGCCATGCTGGAGCGCATCCGTGAAGTGCAGGAACAGGGCGAAGGGGGGCACCGCCTCCTCCTGGTCGACATCGACCGCCTCAAGACGGTCAACGACTATCTCGGCTACCAAGTCGGCGATCGCGTGATACGTGATCTGGCCGGCGCAATGCAGAAAACCATGCCGGATGACGTGATGATCGCGCGCTGGAGCGGCCACGAATTCATGCTCCTGCTGCCCCCGCGTCAGTCCGAGCGCAGCCAGGATCTGGCTGAACGCATCCGCACCGCCACCGCCACCATCCGCTTCGACTCGGCCGACGACATCCCGCACTTGGGCACGGTGACCGTCAGCATCGGCCATGGCGTGCTCGGGCCGGGCGAAACCGCACGCACCCCGCCGCAGGACCAGCTCAGCGCCATCAACGCCGCGGTCTATGAGGCCAAACGCACCGGCCGCGACCGGGTGGTCGATGCCGACCATCTCAAGCAGCCCTCGGTCTACACCACTGGCGGCGCCCTCAACCGGGCCATCCATGAAGGACGTATCCTCGCGGCCAGCCAGCCTATCGTCGACCTGAAGACCGGCCAGGTCGTCGCAGACGAAGCCCTCGCGCGGATGATCACCCCCGAGGGCGAGGTCATTCCCGCCGGGCTGTTCATCGAGGCCGCCTCTCGCCTGCAAATGGCACACCGAATCGACTTCGAAATCATCAACCAGACGATCTCCAACTGCGTCGCCTCGATCGACCACCGGCCCATGGCGCATTTCGTCAATATCTCCGGCGACTTCCTGCAACACCCGGAACTCATGGAGCAGGTAATCGAGAACGCCCGCGACGCCTGTGCCTGCCTGGACGATACCGGGCAAATGCAAGCCAAGCCGCTGGTGCTGGAAATGACCGAACGGGAGGTGCTAGAGGACACCGGCGATGCCTTCGCCGCCCTCAAGCCGTTGATCGACTTCGGCCTGCGCTTGGCGCTCGACGATTTCGGCAGCGGCTACTCCTCCTACCGATACCTGTTGGACATGCCCTTCACCTTCCTCAAGATCGAGGGTGCACTGGTGCAGAACATGAACGAGAGTCTGCGCGCTCGAAAAATCGTCCAGCACATTCAAGCCATGGCCAGCGACATGGGGCTGATCACGGTAGCCGAATTCATTGGCGACAAACGCACGGCCAACACCTTGCGTGACATGGGAATCGACTGGGGCCAAGGCTTTCATTTCGGCCGGCCGGAACTTGTCCAACCCCACCGCGTCGCGGAAGTCGTGACAGCGCACCAGATCTAGGGCCGACCAAACTCGGGCTTTTCCCCTCGCCCAAATTAGGCTATCCTTCGCGCCCTCATTTCGGAGTGTAGCGCAGCCTGGTAGCGCACCTGCCTGGGGGGCAGGTGGTCGGGGGTTCGAATCCCTCCACTCCGACCAATATATTCAAACACTTAGGCCGCCTCTCAAGGGCGGCCTAAGTGCGTTTTGAGCATCATTTACCGATTTGGGCACCCCCGCCTCCCGCTCCGATAACGTCAACCCGTGCACCCTTACATTTACCTAAGCTTGCTGATCAACTTGCAGTCGCACAGGCGGATGGATCGTTGCGGGCTTCCCAGACACCCCAAGCCTCAGACTAAGGGTTCCGCCCGCAGCGCGTGGCAGGAGCGGGCCGTTACAAGCAACTACTCCTCGAGTCTGATCCGGCGCAGGCTGTAGTCACCGCCCTGATTTGCCAGCACGAAGCCCTGGAAGGGGTCGCGCAGGCCGTTGTCCTGCACGCGCAGTAGGCGCCTGCCGTCCACGCCGACCTGCATCTGCCCGCTCTCGTCACGAGTCCAGACGATGCGATGGAACCGGCCGTCCTCAAGATCGAGCCTGCCGTCGTACCGGGCCACCGTCTCGGTGCTTCCGGAAATCCGCCGGATCAGGCGGAGTCCCGGGACCGAGCCGGCAGAGTAGACCAAGCGGTAGCCGGTTCCATTGGGGCGATTGCCCTGGAACAACCCCAGTTCCAGGCTGCCGGGCTGCTGGCGGGAGGCGAGATCCAGTTCCATCTTGAAAGCGTTGTCCACGGGCGCATTGACGAAAATCTGCGCCGGCTCCACCGGGGCCGTCTGCTCCTCCTGCCTGCCATTGCTCCTCTGTTCGAGGATCATGCCCAGCACGGCCAAGCCGATATCCTCCGGTCGATCGGAGCCAAGACCGCGCGATTCGCGGTCGGCGGCCCCTTGTGACGCCACGCTGCTGCGCAGTCCGTTCTGATCGACCTCGAAATCGCCGCTAAGCGCTGTCCATGAAGGATTGCGACGATAGTCGCCGTCACTGAAGTTATCCTGCAAGACGATGCGAGAGGAGTTGTCGGGTTGCGACTCGGCGGGCGCGGCCGTCTCTTCCTTCTCCGTCTGGTACAGGCGGTTCAGCAGGGCGGTGGATGCGCGCCCGTCGCGAGCAATGCCCATGTCATCCTGATACTGATGTATCGCGTATCGGGTTCGGCTTCCCATGACGCCATCTATCGGGCCGGCGTCGTAACCGAGTCGATT
>JAABTF010000058.1 GCA_011389965.1 Halothiobacillus sp. | reverse complement strand
GCGGCAAAGAACGGCACGACGTTCATCCGTCGCGCGCAGCATGCCATCGGGCATCCGATCGAGATCATCGGTGGGCGCGAGGAAGCGCGGCTGGTGTATCTGGGGGTCGCGCACAGCGACGTGCCCGTCGATGAGCGGCGGCTGGTGATCGACATCGGCGGCGGGTCGACCGAGTTGATCATCGGCGAAGGCTTCGATCCGGTGCGCATGGAAAGTGTCCCGCTGGGCTGCGTGCGGCTGACCAACGACCATTTCAGTGACGGCAAATACGACAAGGCCCGCCTGCTCAAGGCCGAGCAGCGCGCCGAGTTGGAGCTGGTGAGTTACCAGCGGGCCTATCGCAAGATGGGCTGGGCGCGCGCGGTGGGCAGCAGCGGCACGGCCCGGTCACTGGCAACGGTCGCCGAGGCCAATGGCTGGGGCGACGGTAGCCTGACGCTCGAGGGTCTCGATGCCATTCGCAAGGCCGTGCTCAAGGCGGGCAAGCTCGACAAGCTCTCGCTCGCCGGCTTGTCGGACGATCGCAAGGCGGTGTTCGTCGGTGGGCTGGTGGCCATGCGGGCGATCTTCGAGGCACTGGGGATCGAGCGGATGGCCATTTCCGACGGCGCGCTGCGCGAAGGGCTGATCTACGACTGGGTCGAGCGCGAGGATTTCGATGACGTGCGTGACCTGACCGTGCAGCGCCTCCAGCGCATGTTCAACGTGGATGTCGAGCACGCCAGTCGCGTCGCCGAGACCGCCGCGCGCCTGTGGGCACAGGTGGAGGCGCATTGGGGGCCCGCCGAGGACGAGACGGCCGAATCCCTGCCGGTGGATGCCTGGCTGGATGTCGCGGCCCGGTTGCACGAGGTGGGACTGGCGATCGCGCATTCGGGCTATCACCATCACGGTGCCTACGTGCTGGAGAACGCCGATATGCCGGGACTGACGCGCCTTGCGCAGGCCTCGGTCGCCTCCCTGGTGCATGCCCACCGGCGCAAGTTCAAGCCGGCGCGCTTCGAGACGCTCGAGGCGGAGATGCGCCCGCTGGTCCAGCGACTGGCCGTCATCCTGCGGCTGGCGGTCCTGTTCCATCGCGATCGCGGCGAGGGCGCCGTCCCGGAACAGATGCAACTGTCCGTGGACGGCCAGAATCTCGCCCTGTCATTCGCCGACGACTGGCTGGAGAAACACCCCTTGACGGTGGCCGACCTGGAGCGCGAGCAGGGCTATATCGCCAATTGCGGTTTCGAGTTGGCGTTCACTCGAGGATGAGAACTAAACCCACCTTGCGCGCACTGGCCGCCCCGGGTTTTGCCGTGGCGTTGTGCTTGCCGACCGGCACGGGCTGGGCCAAGAGCGTGGAGGGACGCTACCTGGCCTTCGGCGCCGGTAACTGGTCTTGCGAGAACGCCGTGGCCGTGGCCGAGGGCAATCATCCCGCTAGTCAGGGGCGCCTGGATGGGTTCATTGCCGGCTATTTGAGTGCGACCAACGTCATCCTGAAGAACACCTACGACATTCAGGGCGGTCAACCGCTGTCCGCGGCAAAGACCCAGGTGCTGGCATTCTGCCGTGATAACCCGAGTGTGGTCCTGGCGAACGCCCTGGCCGTGCATACCCAGCGCCAATACCCTGACCGACACAGCGTGCCGAAGGACTGACGCCCCTCGAGGCAGACGACAATGCGAGCGTGATCCGGTGGGCTATGCTCTTCGGGTCGCTTGCTAACCCAAGGAGCAAAGGAAATGAACGTATCTGTTCCCATCACGGGTCTGTTGACCCACGCCGTCGAACGTATAGTCGGGCGAGCCGCTGGCATGGCTCGACTATTCGCCGTGCTGCTGGCCAGTGCGATGATGGTGACCGCTCTGGCGCCAGCGGCGCATGCCGATGACACTCAGCGCGTGGTCTATCACGTCGATTTCCCCGACCCGACCCGCTATTCGGCCACGTTGACCTCGATCAACAATCTGATCAATGACGCCGAGCAGAAGCTTTTGCCTTGGGACGTGCACCTCGTGCTGGTCGGTCATGGCATTCGTTTCGCCACCGATGATGCGCTCGAAGGCACGGCCTTCGCCGCCGACGAGGCGCTCAACGAGCGCCGCGCCGAGCTCAAGGGGCGGCTGCAGTCCCTGGTGGAGATGCGTGATGTGAAGGTCCACCTCTGCGACGTCACGCGCAAGGAGACCGGCCTGGCCGAAGACCAGCTCTATGAAGGCGTGGGATTGGTCGGCTCCGGGGTGGCCAAGATCAGTGATCTGCAGCGCGAGGGTTACGCCTACCTGAAGATTCAATAGAGTAGTAATTTGCCGGTAAGAGACAAAGGCCCCGATGGTTAGCGGGGCCTTTTGCGTTTCCAATCACGTTGTTTCAATTGGCAGGCGTTTTGGGCAAGCGCCAGTTGCGTATTTCAGGCAGGTCTTCGCCGTATTCGCGAATGTACTGGTTGTGTTCGATCAGGCGGTGGTGGAGCTGCTGGCGCAGATGAGCGCCGCGGACCGCCAGGCCGGGCACGCGCTCGATCACGTCCATGACCAGGTGGTAGCGGTCGATCTCGTTGCGGACTGCCATGTCGAAGGGGGTGGTGGTCGTGCCTTCCTCCTTGTAGCCGCGCACGTGCAGGTTGGCGTGGTTGCTGCGTCGGTAGGTCAGGCGGTGGATCAGCCATGGGTAGCCGTGGTAGGCGAAGATCACGGGGCGGTCGAGAGTGAAGAGCGCGTCGAAGGCCCGGTCGGAAAGCCCGTGGGGGTGTTCCGAAGGCGGCTGGAGCTTCATCAGGTCGACCACGTTTACCACCCGGATCTTGAGTTCGGGCAAATGCCGACGCATCAGGTCGACGGCGGCCAGCGTTTCCTCGGTAGGCACATCGCCGGCGGCGGCCATGACCACGTCCGGTTCGCTGCCTTCGTCGTTGCTGGCCCACTCCCAGATGGAGATGCCGGCGATGCAGTGCTTGATTGCCGCATCCATGTCGAGGTACTGCGGTTCGGGCTGCTTGCCGGCAACGATCACGTTTATGTAATCACGGCTTCTCAGGCAGTGGTCGGTCACCGACAGGAGGCAGTTGGCGTCCGGGGGAAAATACACTCGGACCACATTCGCCTTCTTGTTGACCACGAGATCGATGAAGCCGGGGTCCTGGTGCGAGAAGCCATTGTGGTCCTGACGCCAGACATGGCTGGTCAGCAAGTAGTTCAGTGACGGGATGGAGGCCCGCCACGGGATCTCTTGGCTGGTATCCAGCCACTTGGCGTGCTGGTTGAACATCGAGTCGATGATGTGGATGAAGGCCTCGTAGCAGGAGAACAAGCCGTGGCGGCCGGTGAGCAGGTAGCCTTCGAGCCAGCCCTGGCAGGTGTGCTCGGAGAGGATCTCCATCACCCGGCCGTCGCGGCTCAGGTGTTCGTCGGTCTCGAGAAACTCGCCGTTCCAGCAGCGATCAGTGGCATCGAAGACGTCGTCCAGGCGGTTGGAGGCGGTCTCGTCGGGGCCGAACAAACGGAAATTGCCATGTTCGGCGTTGTGCTTGAACACGTCGCGCAGGAAGCGGCCCATTGCCCGCGTGGATTCGCCGAATTCGTGCCCCGGAGACTCCACCGGAATGGCGTAATCGCGAAAATCGGGCAGGTCGAGAGGACGGCATAGTAGGCCCCCATTGGCATGGGGGTTGGCGGACATCCGCCGATTGCCCCGCGGGGTGCGCCGATTGAGCCACTCGAACGGCCGGCCTTCCTCGTCGAACAACTCCTCGGGCCGATAGCTGTGCAGCCAATCCTCGAGGATTTCGCGGTGAACCGGATCATGGCGCACGTTGCCGACCGGAACCTGATGGGAGCGCCAGAAACCCTCTACCGGTTTGTTGTCGACCTCTTCCGGACCGGTCCAACCCTTCGGAGTGCGAAGAACGATCATTGGCCAACGGGGGCGATCCACCTCGCCCTGTTCGCGGGCACGGCGCTGGATGGCCGCGATGTCATCCAGGGTAGCGACGAGGATCTGGGCCATCTCGACGTGCAGGAGCTCCGGATCGTGACCGCTGACGAAGTAGGGCTCATAGCCGTAGCCACGCAGCAGCGCGTCAAGCTCGTCCTCGGGGATCCGGGCGAGCAGGGTGGGGTTGGCGATCTTGTAGCCGTTGAGGTGCAGTATCGGTAGAACCGCCCCATCCCGGGCCGGGTTGAGGAACTTGTTGGAATGCCAGGAGGTCGCCAATGGGCCGGTCTCCGCCTCGCCGTCGCCGACGACGGCACAAACCACCAGCTCGGGGTTGTCGAAGACCGCGCCGAAGGCATGCGAGAGCACATAGCCGAGCTCGCCGCCCTCATGAATCGAGCCCGGCGTTTCCGGAGCCACGTGCGAGGGAATGCCGCCCGGAAAAGAGAACTGCTTGAACAGCCGTTGCATGCCGGCGGCATCCCGGGTGACGGAGTGGTAGACCTCGGAGTAGGTGCCCTCCAGCCAGCCGCTGGCCACCAGTCCCGGGCCGCCATGGCCGGGGCCCGTGAGGAAGATCGCATCCAGGTCCCGCGCCGTAATCTGGTGGTTCATGTGGGCATAGACAAAGTTCAATCCCGGCGTAGTCCCCCAATGGCCCAACAGACGCGGCTTGATGTGTTCGGGGCGCAGTGGGGTGGCGAGCAGCGGGTTGTCCAGCAGGTAGATCTGTCCGACCGACAGATAGTTGGCTGCTCGCCACCAGGCATCAATGCACTCGATGTCCTCGCGGGAGGGCTGGAAGTTGGCTGGCGCTGCCTTTGTACGGGTCATGGTCTGCCTCGATCTGTTTGGAGCGATCATCCTGACTGGGGTTTAGCCCAAATAGCATTCGGATTCGAGCGCGATGGAGCAGTTTTGTCAGGCAATTACAGCAACCGAGCATGTCAGGTCGATGTCAGTCGGTTGCCTGGAGCTGGCGGACCATTTCACGTTCTTCGTCGGCCGGTACGACCCATATGCCGGCGGGGCTATGTGGTTGGTGGATCGCCCGGATGCCGTCGCCGTGGCCTTGGTTGGCGGCGGGGCTGATCGCCAGCCCCAGCGCGCTGAGTCCCTCGCAGACCGACGCGCGGACGATGGCGTCGTTCTCACCCACCCCGCCGGTGAATACCAACGCATCGAGCCGGCCGAGGTTGACCAGGTACCCGCCCAGGTAGTGGCGGATGCGATGGACAAACATCGACAGTGCCTCGCTGGCCCTTTCGTCGCCGCGATCGATGGCGGCGTGGATTTCGCGCAGATCGCGCGTGCCGCACAAGCCGGTCAGGCCCGACTCGTGATTCAAGAGATGATCGACTTCGTCCGCCGACAGGCCGGCGTGGCGTTGGAGAAAACCGGGGATAGCCGGGTCGATGTCGCCGGCACGGGTCCCCATGACCAATCCTTCCAGCGGCGTCAGGCCCATGGAGGTCGCCACGCTGCGCCCGCCACGGATGGCGGTCAGGCTGGCGCCATTGCCCAGATGGGCCACGATCAGGTTCAGCCGACCGGCCGGCCGGCCCAGCGCCGAGGCGATCTGGTGGATGGCGTGAGCCGTGGAAAGGCCGTGAAATCCGTAGCGGCGGATGCCGAGACGGTCGCGACACCAGGGGGGCAAGGCGTAATCGCGACTCTCCGGCGGCATGTCGTGGTGCAGGGCCGTGTCGAACAGCGCGTACTGCGGCGTGTCGGGCAGACATTGTCGAGCCACCTCGATGCAGGTGGTTGCCAGGGGATTGTGCAGCGGGGCGAGATGGTCGAGCGATCGCAGTTGGGTCAGCATGTCCGCGTCGATGCGGGTGGGGCGATAAAAGAGATCGCCGCCATGGACGACGCGATGGGCGACGGCCCGCAATCGCCCCGACCGCTCGCTATCGAATGCGTCGATAATATCCCGCAGGGCGTCATCGTGGCCCCGGCCCGCCTCTTTCTCCGGTTTCTCGGCGAGCCCCTCGACCTGACGGGAGAAAAAGCGCTGGCCGGCCGCATCGAAGGCCCCCACCTTGAGTGAGGAGGATCCCGTGTTGACGGCTAGCCAGCAGTCGCCTGGCTCCTGGGAGTGGTTCTTTTCAGCCATGAGCCGGATTCTCTGTGCCCTTATTTAACGGTCCGGCCGTAACCCGATCGATTTATCGTGTTGGCCATCCACTGAGCGCAGTGTCGACAATAGTCCAGTGAGGGCCTATTTGTCCCGCGTTCTGAAATCGTGCAGTCGCAAGCCGTTCGCCGTGACTTAGCCGTGGACACAAAAAAACGCGCCCCGGAGGGCGCGCCAGCGATTGACTCACTGTGGTTGCGGGTTTACTGCCCGTCTCCGGCAGCGACCGCATCCTGAATGGCGTTGAGGATCTTCTCGCCGCGCGGGCCGGCCATCTCGACATACTGCTCGTAGATCGGCTGGACCTTCTCGCGGAAGGCGGCGACCTGCTCGTCGGTCAGGCGCACGAAGGTCGTGTCACTCTTGGACTTGATCTCCTCGGCCGCCTCGGCGTTGAGCTTTTTCTGCTCATCGAAGATGTACGGACCGAGCTCGTCGATGACCTCGTCGAGGCTCGCCTGCATCGGCTGGGGCAGGTTGTCGACGAAGTCCGGGCTGGAGATCACGGTCGAGACGAACTGTGCGTGACGGGCCTGGATCAGATAGTCCTGGACCTCGTAGAAGCTCATGTCGCGGTGAGCGAACATCGGCTGGACCTGGGCGTCGATCTGGCCGCGCTCGAGACCACCGTAGACCTCGGAATAGGCCAGACCTTGCGGGCTGGCACCGTAGAGCTTGTAGGTGGACAGCAGAAGGTCGGACGGCATGACCCGGAATTTCACGCCTTCGAAGTCGGACGGCTGGGTGATTTTCTTGTTGGCACTCCAGACCATGTAGCCTTCCGGCACGACGGAGAGCAGCTCGAGGCCTTTCTCGTTATAGGCCTCGCCCAGTTCGGTGTAGACCGTCTCGTTGCTGGTGAAGATGTCCTTGTTGACTTCATTGTCCTGCGAGAACAGGAAGTGCAGGGAGAACACCTGCGCCTCCGGGATGGTCGAGCCGACGTGGCCCGCCGAGGCGAAGGCGAACTGCAATGTGTCGGTCTGCACCTGCTGGGTGACGTCCTGAGAGGTGCCCAGCGTGCCGTAGGGATAAATCTTCACCTCGACGTTGTCGTGGGCTTCCTCGATCAGTTCCTTGAACTTGGTCGCGTATTGCCACTGCACGCCGCCCTTGGTCTCCTCGAGAGCGAACTTCCAGACTTTCTGGTCCGCGCCGGCCTCGTCCTCGGACTGCTGGCCGCAGCCGGTCAGCGTCAGGCCGGCGGCGAGCGCCAGCGAGCCCATCCACAAGGCTCCCTTGTTAAGGAAACGTTCTTTCATGCCGTTTCTCCCTGCATTTGTTGTCTGTTTGTGTCATTCACGGAATTGTGGCGTCGGACCCGGAGCGGCCAGGCCGATCATCATCGACTCTAGCACGCCAATGCCTGTCATTCCGACCCGTGGCGCATGGACACCGCCACGGCGTGCCGTCTACACTCAGTCGACTTAGCGGGAGTCGGCAAAGAGACCGGCGGAAAGCACAAACAACCCCGGGGCCTGGCAAGGAGCCTGCCACTGCCCCGGCTGGGAGGAATGGATGGCCGAAGTGCAGGGAAGTTCGTCACGATCGCCAATCATGCGCGCGATCGGAGGCCTCGACTGGCTGCTGGGCTGGTTTGAGAATATCGTCCTGTCGGTGTCCATCATGGCGATGGCGGCACTCAATATCGCCAACGTACTAGGTAACAACCTTCTGGACACGGGCATACTGTTCACTGTGGAGATCAACCAGGCGTTGCTGGTGATCATCACCTTCATCGGCGTCTCCAAGGGCGCCCGCCATGGCCGCAACATTCGCATGTCGGCCATCTACGACCAGGCGAAGGGGCACTGGCGCAAGGCCATGAACATCGTCATTACCGCGGGCTCGGCTGCGATGATGTTCTACCTGTGCTGGTATGCCGTGATCTACGAGGCACAGGTCCGGTCCATCGGACAGACCACGCCCAATCTCGGCATCCCGCTATGGGTGCTGTATCTCGCGGTGCCGCTGGGTCTGTTTCTCGCCGGCCTGCAGTACACCCTGACCACGCTGCGCAACCTGACCTCGAAGGAGCTTTACCGCTCGTTCACCGAGTTGGAGGTCTACGAGGAGGCCGATCTTGCGGCCGCGGAGCAGCAAAAACTCGAGGATGAGGATCCGGATTCCGAATGGGCGGCTCGCCATAACGGGGAGGGCCGCTGATGCTTTCCATTGCCTTCGTGTTGATGTTTCTGCTGCTTCTGCTGGGGTTCCCGATGATGGTGCCCTTGTTGATCGGGGCGCTCGCGATGATGGTCATGTTGTTGCCGGGCATCGATCCGACCAGCCTGGTTCGGGCGATGATCTCCGGGGTGCGACCCTCGGTGCTGGTGGCGGTGCCGATGTTCATTCTCGCCGCCGACATCATGACCAAGGGGCACACGGCCAACCGGTTGCTTGACCTGGTTCACGCCTTCATCGGCCACCGACGTGGCGGGCTGCCGATTACCACCGCGGTCTCTTGCACGCTGTTCGGCGCGGTCTCCGGCTCGACCCAGGCCACCGTGGTGGCTATCGGGTCGGCCCTTCGGCCGAAGATGCTGAAAGCGGGTTACAAGGACAGTTTCACCATGGCGCTGCTGGTGAACTCTTCCGATATTGCCTTGCTGATTCCGCCGTCGATCGCGGCGAT
>JAABTF010000131.1 GCA_011389965.1 Halothiobacillus sp. | reverse complement strand
CAATCACCCCCTGGCCGGGCAGAACATCCAATTCATCGTCCAGGTGCTGGCCATCGACGGTCAGCAGGTGGAACAGGCGGGTGACGGCCCGTCGGGAGCGACAGCATGAAGATCCAACTGGCCAACCCGCGCGGCTTCTGCGCCGGAGTCGACCGGGCCGTGGAGATCGTCGATCGGGCGCTCGATTCCTTCGGTGCGCCCATCTACGTGCGCCACGAGATCGTGCATAACCGCTATATCGTCGACAACCTGCGCGAAAAGGGCGCGATCTTCATCGAGGACCTGGCCGACGTGCCCGACGATGCGACCCTGATCTTCTCCGCGCACGGCGTGTCTCGGGCCATCCAGGAGACGGCCGCCGAGCGCGGGCTGACTGTCTTCGATGCCACTTGCCCACTGGTGACCAAGGTGCACATGGAGGTCGCCCGGCATGCCCGCGCCGGCCGCGACGTGGTTCTGGTGGGCCACGACGGGCACCCCGAGGTCGAGGGCACCATGGGCCACTTCGACCCGTCATTTGGTGGCCGGATCCACCTGGTCGAGAAGATTGGCGACGTGGAAAAGCTCTCGGTCGATAACCCCAAGGGGTTGGCCTGGGCGACCCAGACCACGCTGTCGGTCGACGAGACTCGCGCGATCATCGGCGCGCTGCAGGCGCGCTTCCCCGAGATCGAGGGGCCACGCAAGGACGATATCTGCTATGCCACCCAGAACCGGCAGGACGCCGTGCGCGAGCTGGCGGAAGGCTGTGATGTGGTGCTGGTGGTGGGCTCGAAGACCAGTTCCAATTCCAATCGCCTGCGCGAGATCGCCGAGCAGGCAGGCATTCCCGCCTATCTGATCGACCAGGCTGGCGACATCGACCCGGCCTGGTTCTGCGATTGCAGCCGGGTGGGCGTGACCGCGGGCGCCTCCGCGCCCGAGATACTGGTCCAGCAGGTGCTCGAGCGGCTCAAGCTCGAATGCGATGCCACGCTGGAGGAACGCGAGCCGGCCGTGGTCGAGAACATGATCTTCCCCCTTCCTGTCGAGCTGCGCAGCGCCTAAACCTCCTTCAGGCGCCGCTGCACCAAGCGGTGCGAAACCAGTCCGCCAAACGGTATCAGTGCCGCGATGGCTACCACTGCCCCGTGGTGGAGAGGCAGCAAGCCACGATAAAGCGTGATGGCCAGCACGGCCATCATCCACAGATATAGCAATCCATGTGCCGGTCCAACCGCGCTCACGGCCTCGGGCATGTCTGCCATGTACTTCAGCGGCATGGCAAAGATCACCAGAGCGATCAGTGAGCCGCCCTCGAGTAGGGTCATTAGACCGAGGTGCTTCAGTGCCGGGGCGGGGCGGGATGTTGTTGCCATCGAGGGTCTCCGGACGCTTGCGTCGTTGTTTGTAAGCGCAGTCTATATAGATTCCGGCGCCAAGAGTTTGCTGTGGGCAGGCCTGTGCGGTGCCCGCCGGGACGGCGGATTCCAGTCTGGCTATGGATGCGGACTACGGGCAGCAGGTGCGAGCGGGTCGACCTTCCATCGCCTGCAGGCGTCGGTGGTCGGCCTGGAAGCGTTCGGAGTCCTGATTGCCCGCGTAGGTCTGTTGCAGAACGCCGCGGGTCCAAGAGGGAAGTTCACTGCTGGCGCGATAGAACACCCAGGTGCCCTCGCGGCGCACCTGGGCGATGCCGGCATCGCGCAGGTGCGCCAGATGCCGGGATATCTTCGGTTGACTTAGGTCGAGCGCCTCGGTCAGTTCGCAGACGCATAGTTCCCCCTCATGCTGCAGGAGCATCAGGCAGCGCAGCCGGGTGGGGTCGCCCAGGGCGCGGAAAAAGGCCTCGGGTTGCATGGCGATCTCTCTATTAAGGGGGCGATGATTAGATTCGCTCATTGTACGGGGGGACGCTCGTGGCGTCATCGCGATGACGCCACGAACATGTCCTACACTGAAGAGGGCAAAAGAGCTTAGGAGTTCCGTAGTCAACTACCCCGCCCTAAAGGACGGAGCTTGTGCGAGCAGGCTGGGTTGACCAGGGAAAGATCGGAGGAG
>JAABTF010000025.1 GCA_011389965.1 Halothiobacillus sp. | reverse complement strand
AGCGCATGGGGGTGCCATGCGCGAACGGTCCGACGAACTGGGAGCGGTGGTGGGGGCGGTTCCGGCTCTCCTGAGTCGTGCGGCCCGATTGGCTGCCTGGCTATCGAACCCGGATACGCAAAGGCCGCGCCACCGGGTTCCGGTCAGCGCGGCCTTCTTCATTCCGAGTCTAGGAGATGATTCAGCTACTTGGGTTTGTCGAGTAGCAGTGAGCGCTTCATCTTCTTGGGCAGCGGCAGCCCCATCAGCTCGAGCACGGTAGCCGCGATGTTGGCGATGCCACCGCCGTTGCGCAGGCGCACGGGGGTTTCGTCGATGATCAGGCAGGGGACCGGGTACGTGGTGTGCTGGGTGTGCGGATCACCGGTGACCGGATCGACCATTTCGTCACAGTTGCCATGGTCGGCGGTCACGATAATCGAGTAATCCTCCTCAAGGGCGGCATCTACGAGTCGCCCCACCTCCAGGTCGACGGTCTCCATGGCCTTGATGACGGACTCGCGCACGGCGGTATGGCCGACCATGTCACCGTTGGCAAAATTCACCAGAATGAATCCGTATTGCTGGGCGCGCACCGCATCGATGGTCGCGTCAGCCACCTCGTGGGCACTCATCTCCGGCTGCAGGTCGTAGGTGGCCACCTTGGGCGAGGGCACCATCACCCGGTCCTCGCCAGCGAAGGTCTCTTCCTTGCCGCCGTTGAAGAAGAAGGTGACGTGGGCGTACTTCTCGGTCTCGGCGCAGTGGAACTGCTTGATGCCGGCCTGGCTGATGGCCTCGGCCAGCACGTTTTTCGGCCGCTCCGGCGGAAAGCCGATCGGCGAGAGGAAGCGCGGGTCGTACTCGGTCAGGCAGGTGACCGTTACCGGTTCGTAGTCGCCGCGATCGAAGCCCGAAAATTCCGGTTGGCCCAGAGCTTCGGTCAGCTGGCGGGGCCGATCGTTGCGGAAATTGAAGAAGATCATCGCGTCATCGGGCCGCAGGGGCTCGAAGGCGTCGAGCGCCGCCGGGCGGATGAACTCGTCGGTTTGGTCGGCCTCGTAGGACGCCTTGAGCGCTTCGCGGGCATCGGAAAAGTGCGGGCCTTCGCCGCGCACGATCGTCTCGAAGGCTTCCTGGGTGCGCTCCCAGCGCTGGTCGCGATCCATGGCGTAATAACGGCCGCTGATCGTGGCGATGCCGCCATTGGCCTCGGCCAGTTTCGGCTCGACCTGGTCGAGATAGGTGAGTGCCGACTTGGGCGCGGTGTCGCGGCCGTCGGTGATCATGTGCAGCAAGGGGCGAGCGCCGACCTTTTTTGCCATCTTGATCAGGGCCAGCAGGTGGCGCACGTGGCTGTGCACGCCGCCGTCGGAAACCAGGCCGATCAGGTGGATGGGGCGGTCGGCATCGGCGGCCTTTTGCATCGCCTGATTGAGAGCGGCGTTTTCGAAGAAGCTGCCGTCCTTGATCGCGTCGTCGATGCGCACCAGGTCCTGGCGATTGATGGCGCCGCTGCCCAGGGCCAGGTGGCCGACCTCCGAATTGCCCATCTGCCCGTCAGGCAGGCCACAGGCGCGGCCCGATGCCTCGATGACGGTATGCGGGTTGTTGGCGAACAACTCGTCCAGCCGCGGCGTGTCGGCCAGACTTACGGCGTTGTTCAGGCGGCTCGGGTTGACGCCGACACCGTCCATGATCACGAGTAGGACGGGGCGTCGCGGGGCGATATTCGACATGGCTTCGGATTCCCTTAAGGTTAAACGCGTGGCGGGCCGGACGGTCAAATCGACGCGGGGCGGGCGGCTGGCCGGTTAGCGCGATTCAGGGCGGTCGCGTCGCTCGTCGTCCTCGTCACCTTTGTCACGATCTGCGCTGGTCGATTCGTCGTCCGGCCCGGTTTCGGATTCGTCTTTTTTCTTCGTTTCGTCGAGCGATTCTTGCTCGCGCTCGATCTCCTCGAAGGCGCGGTCGAAGTCGAAGTCCTCGTCGCGCTCGGTCTCGTACTCGCGGCTCGGAGCCGGCGCAGATGGGGACTTGTCTGATGTCCCGCCGCCGGATGGGGCCTCGCCGGAAGGGGTGTCACCGGAAGGGGTGTCACCGGATGGCCCGCCGGACGGCGGTTCGGGGTCGTCGTCCGGCGAGGACCGCATTACGGGACCGCCCTGACGGCGTAGCAGGATTCGGCCGATCACGATGCCCAGCTCGTACAGGAACCACACCGGGATGGCCATCATGAACTGCGACAGGATGTCCGGCGGGGTGAAGATGGCGCCGATGATGAACGCCACCAGAATGGCGTAACGTCGTTTTTCGGCCAGCTGATCAGGCGTGACCACCCCGATCAGGATCAACAGCACGGTTGCCACCGGCACTTCGAAGACGAAGCCGAAGGCAAAGAACATCGTGATCGTGAAGCTCAGGTACTCGTTGATATCCGGGGCGAAGCTGACTTCGGCCGGCCCGGCGCCGGAGAGAAAGCCGAACACCACCGGGAACACCGCGAAGTAGGCGAATGCCGCGCCCAGGTAGAACAGCACCGTGCTGGAGAGGACCAGCGGCACGACCATCTTGCGCTCGTGCTGGTACAGCCCGGGCGCAATGAAGGCCCAGAGCTGATAGAGCAGGAACGGAATCGCCAAGAACAGCGCGGTGAAGCCGGCGAGCTTGAGCGGGATGAAGAAGGTCGAGGCAACCTGTACCGCGATCATGCCGGTGTCTTCCGGCAAGTACCGCGACAGCGGATCCGAAAGCATCCGGAACAGGTCGTTGCGGAACGGGAACAGCGCCAGAAACAGGACGAAGACGACAGCAACCGACTTGATCAGCCGGTTGCGAAGTTCGACCAGGTGCGAGATGAATCCGGCCAGGCCGGACGGTTCATCAGTTGTCGCGTCCGCGTTCCGTTGACTCATCTTTTTTCGCTGTTACCGGTTTGGTGGCCTCGTCCGACTCGGTCGGGGCCTCGTTTTCAGGGGGATCGAAGGGGCGACGGAAATTCTCGCCGGTCTCGGACTCCAATCGGCTGAGTTCGTCTTCGAACTCGTCCGAGCCGCTGTCGTCGACTGCCTTGAGCCGGCCGTCATCCTGCTTGCTTTCGGCATGGTCGGCGGACTTGTCACCGGTGGAGCCGTCCTCGTCGGTGCCATGGCGGGACTTTTCGGCGGAGGCCGAGCTGCGCATGGTCTGCTCGGCATCGTCGAGTGCGCTCTTGACGGTGTTGCCGGTATCGCTCAAGTCATGCCGGGTTTCCTCGACCATCGCGCGCAGCTTGGTGATCTCGGATTCCTGCGAGTTGAGCACCTGCTTCATGTCCTGCAGGTTGAACTCGCTGTCCAGTTCGGCCTTGGCGTTGTTGACGAACTTGCGCACCTTGTAGGTCCACTCGCCCGCCTTGCGCGCCACGCCGGGCAGCCGCTCCGGCCCGATGACCAGCAGAGCGACAACCAGGACAAGGAAGACTTCCCAGAAGCTGAAACCAAACACGGATTAATCCTGCGCCAGCGCGGCGATCAGCTGTCTTTCCGTTCGGAGGACTTCTCCGCACTCTTCTCGCGACCGGCCTCGATGGACTCGCTTTCGATCACGCGGTTGGCATTGGGCTTCTCGCTGTCCTTGTGCTCCAGGTTTTCGGCGCGCTTTTCGCCCTCGGCCTGGTTTTCCTCGTCCTTCTCCGATTCTTCCTTGACGGCGGACTTGAAGCCCTTGATGGCGCCGCCGAGGTCGGAACCGAGGTTCTTGAGTCGCTTGGTGCCGAACAGAAGCAGCACGATGGCCAGAATGATCAGCCAGTGCCAGATGCTAAAAGTACCCATGGTCGCGTTCTCCTGAGGATGTCTCGTTCAATCTTGTGCGCGCCGCGCCTTTTCTTCAAGGCCCGACAGTCCGAATCGGCGTTCGAGCTCTGCGAGCACGTCCGCCGGTGTTTGGTCGGCATCGGCCAGTAGTACCAGGCAGTGGAACCACAGGTCGGCCATTTCACTGGTCAGGGCCTGCGGGTCGTCGCCCACCGCGGCGAGCGCGACCTCGACCCCTTCCTCGCCCACTTTCTGGGCGATCTTGCCGCGCCCCTTGCGATACAGGCTGGCGACGTACGAGCCGTCCGGGTCCGCCTGCTTGCGCGATTCGAGCAATTCGGCCAGTTGCTCGAGGATGGCGCCGGATGTCCTCTCGTCAGTCCTGCTTGCCATATATCGCTCCGGGGGATTTCTTCACTTCGTCGACGACCCGCCAGGCGCCGTCCTCGAGCCGTCGGTAAAAGCAGGATTCCCTGCCGGTATGACAGGCAATGTGCCCTGCTTGTTCGATCGACAGCAATAGCACGTCGCCATCGCAATCCAGCCGGATCTCGTGGACCTTCTGCGTGTGGCCGCTTTGCTCGCCCTTGTGCCACAGTTGCTGGCGCGAGCGCGAGAAGTACACCGCCTCGCCCAGCTTGACGGTGCGCTCGACCGCCTCGCGGTTCATCCAGGCGAACATCAGCACTCGTCCGGTGGCATGATCCTGGGCAATGGCCGGCACCAGCCCCGCTTGATCGAACACGATCTGCTCGAGCCAGTCGCGCGACTCGCGGAATGCCGGGGGTGTTGCCTGAGATTCGGTCACTGTTGGTGTCGTCTTTCAGCGGTGAGCGGGCCGGTGGCCGGCGCGGGAGTATATCAGGGTTTCAAGTGCGGACCTCAATGCCCGCATCGGCCATGCATTGCTTGGCCTCGCTGATCTGATAAGTGCCGAAATGGAAGATGCTGGCGGCGAGCACGGCATCGGCATGCCCCTCAAGGATGCCCTCGACCAGATGATCGAGATTGCCCACGCCACCCGAGGCGATCACCGGGATGGGCACCGCGTCGCTGATCGCTCGGGTCAGTTCCAGATCGAAGCCCTGCTGCATGCCATCCCGGTCCATGCTGGTGACCAGCAGTTCGCCGGCGCCCAGCTCGGCCATGTATTCAGCCCATCTGATGGCATCCAGTCCGGTGGGATTGCGCCCGCCGTGGGTGAATATTTCCCAGCGGGCCGGTTCGTCTTCGCCGGAGACGCGTCGGGCGTCGATGGCGACCACGATGCATTGCGAGCCGACCGCGTCGGCCATTTCCTTGATCCGCTCGGGGTGGTGGACCGCTGCGGTGTTGATCGAGACCTTGTCGGCCCCGGCGTGCAGCAATCGACGCACGTCGGCCAAGGTGCGGATGCCGCCGCCCACCGTGAGCGGGATGAAGACCTCGGCCGCCACGGCCTCGACCACGTGCTGCATGGTCTCGCGCCCCTCGTGGGAGGCGGAGATGTCGAGGAAGGTCAGCTCGTCGGCGCCTGCCTGGTTGTAGCGGCGGGCGGCCTCGACCGGGTCGCCGGCGTCACGCAGCCCCTCGAACTGCACGCCCTTGACCACGCGGCCTTCGGCCACGTCCAGGCAGGGAATGATGCGCTTGGCCAGTCCCATGGGCTATTCGGTGAACGGCGGGATGCCCGCACGGTCGTCGATGCGCTTCTGCGCTTCCTTCAAATCGATGCTGCCTTCGTAGAGCGCCCGGCCGATGATCGCGCCGGATACGCCGTCATCGGCGGCGTCGATCAGGAGATCGATGTCGCTCATGTCGGTCACGCCGCCCGAGGCGATGATGGGGATGCGCACGGACTTGGCTAGTTCGCGGGTGGCCTCGATGTTGGCCCCCTGCATCATGCCGTCGCGGGATATGTCGGTGAACACGATCGCGGCGACGCCGTCGGACTCAAAGCGCTGCGCCATGTCGTGGATGTCGTGGTGCGACAGCTTCGACCAGCCGTCGATGGCCACTTTGCCGTCCCGGGCGTCCAGGCCGACGATGATGTGCCCGGGGAAGGCCAGGCAGACATCCTCGACGAAGTGCGGTTCGGAGACGGCCTTGGTGCCGATGATCACGTAGTCCACACCCAACTCGAGGTACTGCTCGATGGTGGCCTCGTCGCGGATGCCGCCGCCGACCTGGATCGGCAGGTCCGGGTAGGCCTCGCAGATGGCCTGGATGACCTCGCGGTTCTTCGGGCTGCCGGCGAAGGCGCCGTCCAGATCGACCAGGTGCAAGCGGCGTGCGCCGGCTTCCACCCAGCGCCCGGCGACTGCGACCGGGTCGTCGGAAAAGACGGTGTCATCTTCCATGCGGCCCTGGCGCAGGCGCACGCATTTGCCGTCCTTGAGATCAATGGCGGGGATCAAGAGCATGGGTCTGGCTTCCTCGATATGCGCTCGTTTCGTGGTGCTGAGTTGGTCAGGACCAAGGTCCCTTCCAGCGGGTGAAGTTGGCCAGCAGTCGCAGGCCATCCTCGGCGCTCTTCTCCGGATGCGCCTGGATGGCAAAGACGTATTCGTCGGCCAAGGCCGCGCAGTAGCTCAGGCCGTATTCGGCTGTCGCCACCTGGTGCGCCGGCTCGGCCGGCTCACAGTAATAGCTGTGCACGAAGTAAAACCGTGCATCTTGGCGGATGCCGTCAAACAGGGGGTGGTCCTGCGTCTGGTGCATCTGGTTCCAGCCCATTTGAGGGACCTTCAGGCGATGGTCCGTGGGCTGGAATCGACGCACCTGCCCCGGGAACCAGCCCAGCAGGTCGACGCCTTCGTTTTCCTCGCTGCGCTCGAGCAGCACCTGCATGCCCATGCAGATGCCCAGGAATGGGCGCGTGCGAGCAGCCTCGCGCAGGGCCGGGGTCAGCCGACGTTCGTGTAGTGCCTGCATGCACTGGGCCGCCGCGCCTTGCCCGGGAAACACCACCCGGTCGGACTCCAGGATCACCTCGGGGGCATCGGTAAGCACCACGTGGGCATCATTAGGGGCGACGTGCTCGATGGCCTTGACCACCGAGCGCAGGTTGCCCATCCCGTAGTCGACCACGGCGATCTGCATTACAGCGAACCCTTGGTCGACGGGATGGCATTCGACTGGCGCTCGTCGGCACTCAGGGCCATGCGCAACGCGCGGCCGAACGCCTTGAAGATGGTCTCGGCCTGGTGGTGCGCATTGCGACCACGCAGGTTGTCGACATGCAGCGTGGCGCCGGCGTGGTTGACGAAGCCGCGGAAGAACTCCTCCACCAGCTCGGTCTCGAAGCGGCCGATCAACGAGCGGGTGAAGTCGCACTGGAATTCCAGCCCGGGTCGACCGGACAGATCGATCACTACCCGCGAGAGCGCCTCGTCGAGTGGCACGTACGCGTGGCCATAACGAAAGATCCCGCGCTTGTCGCCGATCGCCTTCGCCACGGCCTGGCCGAGCACGATGCCGCAGTCCTCGACCGTGTGGTGGTCGTCGATCTGGGTGTCGCCGTCACAGGCCAGGTTGATGTCGATCAGCCCGTGGCGGGCGATCTGGTCGAGCATGTGCTCGAAGAACGGCACGCCGGTTTCCAGGCGAGCCTTGCCGGTGCCATCGAGGTTGATGTCGAGCGAGATGCGGGTCTCGGCGGTCTGGCGGCTGATCTGCGCGGTACGTGCGGACATGTAGTGATTCGCGATGAAGGAGTGATTGGCATCTCAAGGTGGTTCCTTGGAGTGAGCATACAATGCCGGGCGCGGCACGTCAGCCGTCTGGGGATGAATTGGGTGAAAATATCGCACCCGGCGCATCGACCCGCGGCCGAAAATGCCACGACGCCGGGGTTGACCGCGGCGCGATTTTGCCGTTAAATGCGCAACCTCGCCGCGCGCCACTCGGTTCCTGCCAAGGTGGCTCGATGCGGCGATAGACAGCGACATGGCCAGATAGCTCAGTTGGTAGAGCAGGGGATTGAAAATCCCCGTGTCGGGGGTTCGATTCCCTCTCTGGCCACCACTACAAGCGCACCCCCACTGGTGCAGATCGAAACCCGCAAGCGGCTCGCTGGCGGGTTTTTTGTTTCCCGCGCCCCGCGCCTACCCCTTGCTTTCACCGCGTGCCAAGGCGGCCTGTTTCTTGAGCCAACTTGTGCCGGCCCTCGTCGTTTCGGCACACTCGATGCCAAGCGGTTTAAGGCGGCATGACATGTGACGCGCAGTTGCCAGCCGCTGCGACTCGAAGCCTGATGCCATGCCCCCGGCGTTGCGGGGAGGGCATGGGGTCTCACGGAGGAACTATGGGGGATGCGCAATGATTCGGGCCTTTGCTACGTCATTCATCGTGCCGGTCGCGGTTCTCGCCACCAGCCTTGCCATTGCCGAGCCTGACCACACCCCGAGAGCTCCCCAGCAGGCCCCTGAGAGCGTTTCCGAGCGTGCGCCCACGGTCCTCGTCGTCGACGCATCCAATTCGATGTGGGGGCGGGTCGACGGTCGGCCAAAGATCGAGATCGCACGGGAGGCAGTCGGTGAGATGCTCTCCGGCTGGGATGCGTCTGTGCCTCTGGGCTTGATGGCTTATGGTCACCGACGCAAGGACGACTGTTCGGATATTGAAATGGTCGTCCCGCCGGGCCGGCACGACCGTGCCGCATTTTCCAATGCTCTCGATGCCCTGAGTCCGCGAGGACAGACGCCTTTGAGCGCGGCGCTCAGGGCGGCCGCGGATGGAATGGGCTCCAGTGAGGGGCCAGCGACCGTCATTCTGGTGAGCGACGGGCGCGAGTCCTGTGGCGAGGATCCCTGTGCCTCGGCCAAGATGCTCAGGAAAACAGGGGTCGCGTTCACCGCTCATGCGATTGGTTTTTCCCTTGATGATCCGGACGCCGAAGCGCAGCTTCAATGTCTGGCGCGGGCCACGGGAGGGCGTTACGTTGAGGCCGGATCGGTCGATGCCCTGAATCGAGCCCTGGACGAGGTGGGAGGTAAGGCGACCGACGCGCGACTGTCGCTTACGGCCCTGGAAGGGGATGGTGGCCCGGTCATCGACGCGGCGATCGACTGGCGGATCGGTCGTGTCGTGGATGGCAGTGTGGCCGATGCCCGCAAACCGACGGACGCACGCCCGAGCATGTCGCTGGCACCGGGGACGTATCGGGTGGAGGTGTCACGGGAAGGCAAGCGTCTCGAGCGGACAGTGAAGCTCGAGGCGGGCCAGACGCGTGTCATGAGCATTGCCTTTCCTGTCCCGGAGGCCGAGATCCAGGTGGCGGATCGCGTTGGGGTCGGCGCTCCCTTTCGCGCCAGCTGGGTCGGGCCCGGCAACGAGGGCGATTACGTGACCTGGGTCGAATCCGGCGCGCCGGAAGGCGATTACAACCAGTATGTGATGCTTGAAACGGCAGAGGGTCAGACCCGATTGCGCGCCCCGGATCGGAGCGGCGACTTCGAGGTTCGTTACGTCTCACAGACCGGCCAGACGCTGGCGGCGGCCACCGTGTCGGTCGAGGCGGTGACCGCCAGTCTCTCCGTCCCCGAGGAGGTGGTCGCCGGCGAGTCTTTCACGGTTGAATGGTCCGGCCCCGCGCATCCCGACGATTACCTGACCATTCTGCCGCCCGATGCCGAGGCGGGGGACTGGGGGGATTACGTCTACGTCGAGGGTTCCGGCGGGTCCGTAGCCATGCGGGCCCCCACCAAGCCGGGGCAGTGGCAGGTTCGCTATCTGTCCGGGCAGGCCAACGCGACCTTCGCGCAGGCCGACTTTACCGTCACCACGGCGACGGCAACGGTCGAGGCGCCGGATAAGGTGCCTGCCGGCTCGATGGTCGAGATTGACTGGAACGGCCCGGCGGCCGAGGGCGACTACATCACCATCGTGTCCCCCGATGCCGCCGCCGGGACCTGGGACGAGTGGGCCTATGTGGAGCCGGATGGTGGCCCGGTGAGTCTGCGGGCGCCGGAGAAAGTGGGCGCCTGGGAGGCGCGCTATCTCTCCGGTGCGGACAACGCCACCTTTGCCACCGATCGTTTCCAGGTGGTTCCCGTCTCGGCGAGTCTGTCCGCGGCAGCGACGGTGGCCCCGGGGGAGGAGATTGCGATCGAGTGGTCGGGGCCGGCGCATCGCGGTGACTACGTGACCATCGTGGCCGAGGAGGCGCCCGAGGGCGCCTATGGCGAGTGGCAGGAGGTCAGCCGCGAGGAGTCCGTGGTGCACCTGCCCGCGCCCACAGCGCCGGGTGACTACGAGATTCGCTACCTGTCCGGGGCAGGCGACCGCAGCCTCGCCTCGACACCGATCACCGTCTCCGCTGACGAATAAAGGAGGGGTTATGCCTGCCCGCTTGATTACCCGTCTCGGGGTCGTCTTTGCCGGCCTGTTCATCGTCGTGGCCTCGGCAGCCGATCGCGTCGATGATGGCGCCCGATCGTCGGCCGTGTTGCATGAGGATGCGCCAAAGCCTGGCGAGTGGCGTTCGAAAGCGACCTTGCAGATGCGCATGCCGATCACGCAGACGCATGTCGGCATACTGAGCCTCCACGACCGCTGCGCGCGCGAGGCGATGTTCGATCTGGGTGACGGCCGGCGCCTGTTCCTGACGCGCTCGAAAGCCGGGGAGCCGCTGACCGGGTCGCGACAGGTGCGCGGCTGTGCCTCCGGCCAGACGACCTGGACCCTCGATGTCGTCGCGCCGGACCGTCTGGAAGGGCAGTATGCCGGCAACTGTGACGGCCGGCAGATCAACGCATCGGTGGTCATGCAGCGCCTGGGGGATCATGCCCAGGCGCGCTGGCCCGCTGCCACCCCAGAAGCACCGGGAAAACGGGAAATCCATCAGCCGGATGGTCCGGCGCCGGTGAGCACCGCGGAGCTCTACCGACAGGGGCAGGCGGCCCTGGAGCATCTCAAGGGCGGGCCGATCGCCAATTTCGGCGATTACGCCTGGTACGACCATTCGCGCTACGGCGCCGGCCTGATGTTCTGGGTCACCGCCGACGGTCGATTGCGACGCGACAACGAGGCGCTGCCCGACGGTTGTGAGGTCGACCCCGGCACGCTGGAGCCGGCGAGAGGGCTTCTCGTCGTCCGTGTCGAGAATTATGACGGCAGGGGGCGGCAGGTGCTGGCCCGCTTCACCGACGTCGAGACCGGAGTCATACAGCAGGCTGCCGATACCGATGTCGGTGACAGCCCCGCGGCGCTGGCGGACGGTATCGAGGAGGTGGTTGGCCGGCTGCGCGAGCAGGGGGCGTCTTTCGTCCTTGAGGGCGCGCCATGATGCCGGTTGCCAGCATGTCTCCAGCCCCCGTCGGACATGCGGGCCGATTGCGTGTCGATAGCAGGTGGGCAGCATGACCCGGGTGAAGAAACGATCGCAGGCCGGTATCGGTGCCGTTCTGATCGGTGTGCTGTTCGTCTACCTGGGTGACCAGATCGGCGAGGCGCGTCGCGACGTGGTTGATGGCGCCCTCCCGATGGAGGCGACCGTGATCGGTACCTCGGTCGAGCGTGTGGTCGATCATCATCCTGAACAAGGGCGGCGTGTGACGTTCTACCCCAGGGTGAGCTATCGCTACACGGTCGACGGCCAGGCGTATCGGAACGAGTCGATCTGGCCGGTTACCTCGACCGGAGGGGAGGCGTCTTGGGCGAAGGCGTTCCTGCGTGACTTTCCGGTCGGTTCTCGGGTGGATGGCTGGTATCAACCTGAAGCGCCTGAACAGTCTTTCCTCATCAAGGGGGTTCCTTGGCTTAGCTGGATGGCGATAGGCTTCGGGGCGATTTTCGTCGCGATCGGGGTGGTCGACATGCTGCGGCAACGGCGCTGAGGTGGACGGTGCTCCTGACAATCACGACATGCTGTGACGACCAACCGCCGCTGGCCGGGCGGTGAGCCCGGGCTGATGCGCAAGATCATCCACGTCGACATGGATGCGTTCTACGCCTCGGTGGAGCAGCGCGACCGGCCCGAGCTGCGCGGCCGACCGGTGGTGGTCGGCGGCGATCCGGCCGGCCGGGGCGTGGTCGCGGCGGCGAGCTACGAGGCCCGGCGGTTCGGCATTCATTCGGCGATGCCGGCGGCCCGAGCGGCCCGTGCCTGTCCCGATCTGGTGTTCCTGCGACCCCGGTTCGATGTCTATCGCGCGGTTTCCCGCCAGATCCATGCGGTATTTCGCCGATACACTGAATGGATCGAGCCCCTGTCGCTGGACGAGGCGTACCTGGATGTCAGCGAGAGCCCGTTGTGTCACGGCTCGGCCACCCTGATGGCGCGGGAAATCAAGGCGGGCGTGCTCGAGCAGACCGGACTCGTCGCCTCGGCGGGCATTTCCTACAACAAGTTTTTGGCCAAGCTGGCCTCGGACTACGACAAGCCCGACGGGCTGTTCGTGATCGAGCCCGAGCAGGCGCTTGCCTTCATCGACACCTTGCCGGTGGGGGCATTCCATGGCGTGGGTCCGGCCACTGAGCGCCGTATGCGGGACCGGGGTATCGAAACCGGGCATGATCTGCGTGGCTATGAACGCCACCAATTGGTGGACTGGTTCGGCAAGGCCGGTTTTCATTACCACGATATCGCCCGGGGCATCGATCAGCGCCCGGTGGTCAGCGAACGGACGCGCAAGTCGCTGGGCCACGAAACCACGTACCCGCAGGATCTCGACAGCCGCACGCTGGTTGAAGAGGCCCTGGTGCCACTGGCCGAGCGGGTCGCGGGCGACCTGGCTGCCCGCCACCTGGCGGCGCGCACCGTGACCCTCAAGGTCAAGTACGCGGACTTCGAGTTGATCACGCGGCGGCGGACCTTCCGCCGGTCATTGACCGCCGCCGAGGAGTTGCTCGGCGCCTTGTCGCCCTTGCTCGATGACACGGCCGTCGGGCACCGAGCCGTGCGCCTGCTGGGTCTGACCTGTTCGGGGCTCGAGCCGACGGCCCTTGCCGGGGCGCAGCTCGACTTGACTTGACGGGGCATCGACCGGCTTTTGCGTTCGCCGTGCCGGCGGCCTAATGTTCTCGGCTTGGTGGCCTAAATGGAGACATCTGTATGACCCTGGAAGTCAGCCTGCTGACGGTCTTTATCGCCGCTCTGATCACGGCCCTGGCCACCGGCCTCGGGGCCATACCCCTGGCCTTTGCTCGCCGGATGGACGATCGGTGGCTGAGTGTCGGGGCGGCGCTCGCGGCTGGCCTGATGCTGGCGGCCAGTCACAGCCTGGTCGACGAAGGGTCTATGGTCGGCGGCTGGCGAGTACTGCTGGGGATGGCATCCGGCCTGGTCTTGGTGGTGCTTGCCGATCGTTGGCTGGATCGTCACAACACGCCGGATGTCAGTGACTTGCAGGACGCCGATGCTCGCAAGGCATTGTTGATCGTGGGTGTGATGACCGTGCACTCTTTTGCCGAAGGGGTCGGGGTAGGCGTCTCCTATGGCGGCGGCGAGCAGTTGGGCGTGTTCATCACCACGGCGATCGCCGTTCACAATATTCCCGAGGGACTGGCGATCGCACTGGTGTTGGTGCCCCGCGGAGTGCCGGTCTGGCAGGCGGCCGGTTGGGCGGTGTTCTCCAGCCTGCCGCAACCGTTGATGGCCATTCCCGCGTATCTGTTTGTCACCGCATTCGAGCCGTTCCTGCCTGTCGGATTGGGCTTGGCCGCGGGGGCCATGATCTGGATGGTCTTTGCCGAATTGTTGCCGGATGCCCAGCGGCGATTGTCGGCTGGTGCGGTGGGCGCCGTCGTCGTGGCGGCCTTCATGGCGATGTTTGCCTTTCAGTTGAGCATTTCCTCGTGAGATGAGGAGGCAATGTTCTGATATTTCTAATATGCCCCAAGGCCTATGTTTCCCTTGCAAATCAGTCACTCGGCAATTGAAAAACCGTCGGTTTGCGGTCATGCTTACTGAACCGAGACGGGCTTAAGGGAGGGCAAGGATCATGTCGAGAGCAGGTAATTACACACAGCATCTGACCGGTCGGCTGCTGCACATGGCGGTTTGCTCCATCGCCGCCGGCGGAATGATGGCGGGTGTCCCGGCGTACGCGGCGGATGCGCCCGCGGCGGTGACCCAGGACCTCTACGAGGACGGCGGTGTCGAGCACTGGCTGCCCAAGGCGAAGGACGGTGACCTGTTTGCGCAGTACGTGATGGGTCATATGTACTGCAAGGGCAAGCGGGTCGAGCAGGATTACCACAAGGGCATGCGTTGGTATCGCGCGGCGGCCGATGCCGGATTCGCCCCCAGCGAACTGGCCCTGGGCACCTTGTACTACCACGGTCAGGGCGTCGATCCCGATGCCACCAAGGCGGCTCGCTGGTTCAAACGTGCCGCAAATAAAGGCTATGCCAGGGCGCAGAGCAACCTCGCGGCACTGTATCTCGGCGGTGGCGAGGGGATCGAGATCGATTATGACCGTGCCTTGCACTGGTACCGACAGGCCGCCGCCCAGGGCCACACCGTGGCGCGCTACAACCTGGGGATGATGTATGCCCATGGCCTGGGGCTGGATGCCTCGGATTATGTCGCTGCCTATGGCCTGCTCAGCCCGTTGGTCGAACAGGGCAATGCCGCGGCCGACGAATTGCTGGCATCCTTCGCTGGCGAGATGAGCAAGGACGAACTGGCGTCGGCGCGCGAATTGGCCCAGGAGTTGCGCGCCAAGGACCGGATGCTGGTGGCCCTGGATCAGCGTGCTGCTGCCCGCTGATCTTCCCACGGAGTAAACACCCCCTTTTTACGGCGCCGACGGGCGCCGTTTTTGCTTTGGGGCGCGGTGTCCGGCAACTCGCTTGAACTGTTCTACAGCAGGGGGGCGGTGAGCCGGGCGAGGTTCTGTGCCAAGGTTCGCCCCCGGCCACGCTCGGCCCAGCTGGTTGCGACCAGCGGACGACAACTCTGCCGATAGCCCTCGATGAGGGTGGCGAGCCGTTCGGCCGTCTCGCGTGAATAGCAGAGCAGGCCGAACTCGGCATTGATCAGCGACGAGCGGACATCGAGGTTGGCGCTGCCGACCAGTGACAGGCGCCCGTCACAGAGAGTGACCTTGCTGTGCAGCAGCCGGGAGGGATGGCGATGGATGTGGACCCCGGCATCCAGCAGTTCGTCGAAGTACGACTCCTGGGCCAGCTGCACCAGGGGGTGATCGAGCTGTTCCGGCAGGATCAGTTCGCAATGGACGCCACGGCGTGCTGCCGCCTTGAAGGCGTCCAGGGTCGACTCGTCGGGCACAAAATACGGCGTGACGATGTCGAGGCGTTCGGTGCTGGCATGAATCAGCCCCAGCAACAGTCGCTGCAGCACGGGCTCGGGATATTCCGGCCCGCTGGGCAGGCCCACGCAGGATTCTTCTCCCGCCGGTTCGGGAATGGGGAAGTGGCGCGCGACCTCCAGCAACTGGCCGGTCTCGATGTGCCAGTCTCCGGCGAAGATCGCCTGCAGTTCCAGGGCCACGGGGCCCTCGATCCGCAGCATCAGGTCCTGGTAGCTCAGCCCTGGACGAAATTCCGGGTGAATCAGGTTCATCGAACCGGTGTAACCAAACTGCCCGTCGATGATCAGCAGCTTGCGATGATTGCGCAGATCGAAACGGGCGGCCTTGCGTGGCAGCTTGCTGCGCGGGAAGGCCTGAGCAAGCTCGATCCCGTGTTGGCGTAGCTTGCGCAGCTTGCGCATCCCCTTCTTGGAGCCGAAGTCGTCGATCAGCAGTCGCACGCTGACACCCCGCGCCGCCGCGCGTTGCAGCGCGTCGAAGATGGCGTGGGTCGCCGAATCGATGGCGGCGATGTAGAAGGTCATGTGGATGTGATCGCGTGCCGCGTCGATCTCGGGGATCAGTCGCTGGCCGAAGTCGTGCAACGACTCGATCAGTTCGATGCGGTTGCCGTCGAACAGTGGGAAGGGGCGCCAATGGCGCACCATCTGGTCGACCGCCTCGAAGCGGGCGGGCATCTCGCTGCGGGGATGGGGCGCGGCCTGCTGCAGGTGCGAGGTGATGGGGCGGAGGGTCTCGGCGAGTCGGGCGATCTTCGCGCTGTGATCGCGCGACATCCGTGGGCGGCCGACCAGGAGGTACATCACCAGCCCGGCGATGGGCAGGAAAAACAACAGCAACAGCCAGGCAGTGGCCGCGGCAGGCGGGCGGCGCAAGGGGACGATGAGCAGCGCCGCGAGCCGAATGCTCCATTCGATCAGGAAATACAGTTGGGTGATCGGCGAGTCGAGGGCGTTCATGGGGCGGTCACCATCGGAGAGTCATCGCTTGCCGCCACCGGAAGCCTTCATCAGCACCCGGTCCATGGCGTGCGTGGTCAGCAAGCGCTTGAGCACGCCGAACAGGTAGGTCGGCACGGTCACCGGGTAGCGGGGCTTGGGCCGGCGCGATTCGATTGCGTGAATGACGCGGCGAACCACGGCCTCGGGTGGCAGGGTGAAGGGCGCGGCCGGGCCCGGTTTTCTCAGCCGTTCGAGCTGGCGGGCGTAGGCCTCGCGATGCACCGAGCGCTGCCAGTCGATATGCGCCTCGAAGGCGCGCTGGGCATTGGCGCGAAATTGCGAGGTGATCGGCCCGGGCTCGATCAAGGATACGTCGATGCCGCTGCCCGCCAGTTCCAGGCGCATGGTGTCGCTCAGGCCTTCCAGGGCGAATTTGGAGGCGACGTAGGCGCCGCGAAAGGCCAGGGCACTGACGCCGAGCACCGAACTGTTCTGCACGATGCGGCCGAATTCCGCCTCGCGCATGCCGGGGATGACGAGATTGGTCAGTTCCAGCGTGCCCAGGAGGTTGGTTTCCAGCTGGGCGCGCAGGGTGTCACGGTTCAGGTCCTCCACCGCGCCGGGCTGTCCGTAGGCGCCGTTGTTGAACAATACCTCGATCGGGCCGTCGGCCGCCTCCATGGCCGCCGTGTGGCCGTCACGGATCGAATCCGATTCGTCCAGGTCCAACAGCACCACGGGGATGTGGGCGTGCGGCCAGTCGGCAAGATCGGCCTCGGCACGCACGCTGGCGACCACGCGGTGCCCGCGCTTGGCCAGTATTTCGGCGGCCCGCCGACCGATACCCGACGAGCAGCCGGTGATCAGGGTGCGGCGTGGCGTGGCGGCGGTCTGGGCTGGCCGATTCAAGTCGAAGGTCTCCTGCGTAAAGGGGATGGATGTGGCCGGGTTGATTGCGCCTGAGCACACAGGTCTTATACTCGAGCGCATTCGGTAATGGACATGAATACCAGAGACGAGGTGAGCTTGCATGGCATTTGATAATCAGACGGTCGCCGGAGCGGGCGTTGAGCAGCTGGAGACCCACAAGGTCATCCGCAATACCTACATGATGTTGTCGCTGACGCTGCTGTTCAGCGGTTTGACCGCGGCGGTGTCCATGATCATCGCGCCGCCGGGCTGGATCTCGCTGGTCACGCTGGGTGCGGCATTGGCCATGATCTGGTTTGTGCTGCCGCGCACCGCCCAGTCCATGGCCGGCCTGGGCGTGGTCTTCGGCATTACCGGCCTGCTCGGCTTTGGCCTGGGCCCGATGCTCAACTACTACATGAGCCTGCCCAATGGCGGCCAGATCGTCATGACCGCGCTGGGCGGCACCGGGGCTATTTTCCTGGGCCTGTCCGGCTATGCGCTGGTCTCGCGGCGTGACTTCTCCTTCATGGGCGGCTTTCTGGTCGTCGGCCTGGTGGTGGTGCTCGCGGCCATGCTCGGCAACATCTTCCTCGAGATCCCGGCGCTGTCCATGGCCATCTCCGGGGCCGTGGTGCTGCTGATGAGCGGCTTTATCCTCTACGACACCGGCCGCATGGTGAACGGCGGCGAAGACAACTACCTGCTGCTGACGGTGAGCCTGTACTTGAACATCTTCAACTTGTTCGTGCACCTGCTCAGCCTGTTGGGGATGAACCAGAACGACTGATCGCTTCCCGTTCATGGACTACCTGGCCCCTTGGCGACAAGGGGCCTTTTTGTATCTACCGAATATTTATCGAAGGAGGGGCGAATGGATCTCTGGATGAAAATCGGCATGGCCGTGTTGTTGGGTGCCGTGCTGTTGTTCCTGCTGCCTCGGATCAAGCCGATGATGCAGGCCAGTCGCAAGGGCTCGCGCGAGGAGTGGCTGGGCGTGGCGGTGCTCCTGCTCGCCGTCGCCGGTTTCGTGGCCTTCCTGATGAGTACTACTTGAGCGCTGGTATGGCGCCGTTCGATGCGGCCCGACTGATTTGTCTCCGCGGGATCAAGTTTTCCCGTCAGTGGTCGATAAAATGCATCACCCACAAGAAACGAGCGGGCATTCCCGCGCTCGCCGCATAAACAAGACGCCCGGGGGCCAGGAGGAGCAGATGCTAGGTTGGCTGAATCGCTTTAGTTTGTCGCAGAAGAACATGTTCGGCTTCGGGTTGATCCTGGCCCTGATGGTCGCCATCGCGGCCGCGACCATGGTGAACATGAACAAGATCGCCCACGAGGTCGAGGAAGTGGTCGAGCGCGGCCAACCGGCCGCATTCGCGGCCGACACCATCCGCATTCAGGTCGAGCGCGCCGTCGGCGCGCTGGGTTTCTACCTGCAGAGCAAGCGCGACGAGGACCTGGCTCGTTTCCGCGATGCCCTCGAGAAGGTCGGCGCAGCGCGTACTGAGCTGGCCCGGTATCGTGATTCTTCCGGCCAGGCGCTCGGCGAGCAGATCGATGCCTTCGCCAGCACGGCCGAGAAGATCATCCAGACCTCGGACGACGAGGCGCTCAACAATCCGGGCATGCATTACGCCAACCTGCATGCCAACCCGTTGCAGCGCGAGATTTCCGGTCTGTTGGGGCAGTTGATCAATGCCGAGGAAAGCGCGGATGCCAGCCGCTACTCGCGTCGCCGGCTGGTGCTCGACCTGGCCCGCTTGCAGGCCGACTGGGGCAATGTCGTCGCCGGCCTGCGCGGGTTCATGTCCTTCCGCTCGCCGGCCCTCGAGGAGAACTTCAATCTCTACGCCAGCCAGGCCCGGGAGCGGGCGGAGAAGATCAAGAACGAGTACGACTATCTGCTGACCTTCGAGCAGTTGGACGCCGTCGAGCAACTGACCGAAAAACTGCCGAAGTTCATCGCCGCCGCCGACCAGGCCTTCGAGATCCACAAGTCGGATAAGTGGCGCATGGACGCCTACCTGGTGCGCACCGAGCTCACGCCGATCTTCCGCGAGATCGAACAATCGGTGGAGTCCATCGTCGAGCGCGAGCGCGAACAGATCGAAGAGCGTTCGGAGAGCCTGTTGGCGGCGCTCGAATCCACCGGCAAGTGGCAAATCGGGTCGGTGATCGCCGGCATCGTAGTCGTGGGACTGTTGGCCTGGTTGTCGGTGCTGATCATTTCGCGCCCGCTAAAGGAGATCGCCTCCCGCATGCGTGACATTGCCGAGGGCGATGGCGACCTGACCCGGCGCTTGCCCGCCCGGGGCAATGACGAAATCGCCCAGGTGGGTTCGGCCTTCAATACCTTCGCCGACACCGCGCAGAACCTGGTCCGCGAGGTCGCCCGTTCCTCGACGGCGATGACCGATGCCTCTCAGACCCTCGAGAGCGCTTCCAGGCGCGGCCGTGAAGGAGCGGCGCGTGAGGAGTCGGCCATCGACTCGCTGGTCAGTGGCATGGGGCAGACCCTGGAGGCCGCCGAGGAGGTCGCTCGGGGTGCCGAGGAGGCCAGCTCGGCCGTGCAACAGGCCAACCGTCAACTCCACGACGGCCTGGGGCAGGTGAACGGCAGTGCGCGCAACGCCGAGGAATTGGACAAGGTGCTCACCCGGGCCGAGGGCATCGTTGCCAATCTCTCCGAGCAGTCGCAGTCGATCGGCAAGGTCCTGGACGTCATTGGCGCCATCGCCGAGCAGACCAATCTGCTGGCTCTGAATGCCGCCATTGAGGCGGCCCGCGCCGGGGAGCAGGGTCGGGGCTTCGCGGTGGTCGCCGAAGAGGTGCGTTCATTGGCCAACCGTACCCAGGACTCCACTCGCGAGATCACCGACATTATCGCGCGCTTGCGTGAGGGCGCCTCTGAGGCGGTGAGCGCCATGGGTGCCGGCCGCGAAGTGAGCAACAAGAGCCTCGAGGCCGTCACCCAGGCGGATGCCATGCTCAACGAGATTGCCTCTGCCTTCGAACGACTCGAGGACATGAGCACGCGCATCGCCGCGGCGGCCGAGGAGCAGACCGCGGTTTCCGGCGAGATGAAATCCAGCATCGAGCACATGAGTGAGACCACCCGCGATAACGCCGAGGCGGCCAAGGAAACGGCCGAGGCCGGCGATTCGGTGGCGCGTTACGCCCAGGATCTCAGCCGGCTGGTCAGCAAATTCAATACCGGCTGACGCCCGCCGTGATGGCGGCGCCGGCCGCGACATGGTGCTGGAAGTATCTTTCGCCCGGGCCCGTCCCGGGCGAAACTGTTTCAACCCGGCGGGCCGGGTTCTCCGCAGGTTGTGGTTAGGCGTAGAATGAGAGGCACGCTCCAACCGATTCCGCACCCCAATGTGGAGGGGATTAAGGTTTCAGTCGACGGCCGAGACGGCCAGGGAGAAAACGCCATGCGCATGACCGCTTATCTGCTCGCACTGGGGCTGCTGCTGCCGTTCTGGGGGCTGGCCATCCTTGCTTGGATCGGCTCGCCGTTCTGGGCGGCCCATGCCCTTGATGCCTTGTCCGCCTATGCCGCCGTGATGCTGGGCTTTATGGGCGCGATCCACTGGGGCGTGGTGCTGGCGACGACCCCCGCGGAACGGGCCCTGCTGGCGGGAGACGCCCGCCATAGGCTGGTCTGGGGGGCGCTGTTGGTGCCGCTGGCTTGGGTCAGCGCGATGCTTCCCTGGGCGGTACTCTCGCTGTCGATGCTCTTTCTGCTGCTGCTGGTTTCCTGGCAGATTGATCGGCGCTGGCTCGACAACCTGCCGGTGGGCTGGTCCTACCAGCGGCTGCGGCGTTGGCTCACCTTGTTCGCGGCCCTGGCCCTGCTGGTCGGCATCGCCTCCTGGCTGCGCCCTCTTGCCGGCGGTGGTGGCGCGTGAGTCGCAGGCCGGAGGATGGCGATGACGGCGGGAGAGCGCCCCGCGCCCGCTTTGTCACCCTGCGGCGTTGGCTGGTGGCCGGCATTCTTGTCTGGGCGCCCCTGGCGGTCACCTTCTGGGTGGTCAACGCCCTGATCTCGTTCATGGACAAGAGCATCGTGCTCTTGCCTACTGCCTATCGTCCCGAGGCGCTGCTGGGCTTCGAGGTGCCTGGCATGGGGGCATTCTTCGCCATCGTGATCGTGCTGCTGACCGGAGCGCTGGTGGCGAACATCCTCGGTCGTAGCCTCATCCATGCCTGGGAGCGGCTGCTCAACCGCATCCCGCTGGTGCGCAGCATCTATTCCGCGGTCAAGCAGGTAGTCGAGACCTTCGTTTCGCAGGACTCGCGTTCTTTCCGCGAGGTCGTGCTGGTGGAGTATCCCCGCCGAAAGGCCTGGTCGATCGCCTTCGTTTCCGGCGAGCCGATCGGCGAGGTGCAGGACCGTACCGATGAGCATCTGGTCACGGTGTTCGTGCCCACCGCGCCCAACCCGACCTCCGGGTTCGTCATCATGGTGCCGCGTTCCGAATTGATCGAGTTGAACATGACCGTCGAGGAAGGGTTTCGCATGGTTGTCTCGCTGGGCGTGGTCGTGCCGCCCCGCCGGGACACCCGTGGACGACTGCTCGAGCCGGCCACCCCGCCCGAGCCCTATCGGGGGCGGGAGACAATCGATGCCCCTGATGAGGGGCGTGCCGAACCCTGAGCCGTGGCGGCGCGCTCGAAAAATCCCCGCGCTCGGGATACCATAGCGGGCTTTTCACCAAGACGAGTTTGAAAACAATGCAGATGCGGACACACACCTGCGGACAAGTGGACACCGGGTCGCTCGGCGAAGAGGTGGAACTGGTGGGATGGGTCAACCGCCGACGGGATCACGGCGGCGTGATCTTCGTCGACCTGCGCGACCGGGATGGCCTGGTGCAGGTGGTGTTCGATCCGGACGACCCCGCGATGTTCGCGGTGGCCGAGACCCTGCGCAACGAATTCGTCATCCAGGTGCGTGGCCGGGTGCGCCGCCGTCCCGAGGGCACCGACAACCCCAATATCCGCTCCGGCGAGATCGAGGTGCTCGGACTGGCGTTGACCGTGCTCAACCGGGCCGAGCCGTTGCCATTCCAGCTCGACGACGAGCGTGTGGGCGAGGAACACCGCCTGCGCTATCGCTACCTCGACCTGCGCCGTCCGGAAATGCTCGAGCGCCTGCGCCTGCGCCACCGCGTGACCAGTGCCATGCGCCGCTACCTGGACGACGCCGATTTCATCGATGTCGAGACGCCGGTGCTCACCAAGGCGACCCCGGAGGGCGCGCGTGACTACCTGGTGCCCTCGCGCACCCATCCGGGCGAGTTCTTCGCCCTGCCGCAGTCGCCGCAGCTGTTCAAGCAGCTGTTGATGGTCTCGGGTATCGAGCGCTATTACCAGATCGTCAAGTGCTTCCGCGACGAGGATCTGCGTGCCGATCGTCAACCGGAGTTCACCCAGCTCGACCTGGAGATGAGCTTCGCCGACGAGGAGACGGTCATGGACCTCATCGAGGACATGATGCGCCACCTGTTCATCGAGGCGGTGGAAGTGGCCCTGCCGGACCCGCTGCCGCGGCTGACCTGGCATGAAGCCATGCGTCGTTTCGGCTCGGACAAGCCGGACCTGCGCATCCCGCTGGAACTGGTCGACGTGGCCGACCTGGTCAAGGATGTCGACTTCAAGGTCTTTTCCGGGCCGGCCAACGACCCGCGCGGTCGGGTCGCCGCCCTGCACGTGCCGCAAGGTGGCAAGATGCCGCGCAGCCAGATCGACGACTACACCAAGTATGTCTCGATCTTCGGTGCCCGCGGGCTGGCTTATATCAAGGTCAACGATGCCGCCAAGGGGCGCGAAGGACTGCAGTCGCCCATCCTCAAGTTCCTCACCGACGAGGCGATTGCCGGCATTCTCGAGCGGACCGGTGCAGCCGACGGCGACCTGATCTTCTTCGGTGCCGATAAGGCCAAGGTCGTCAACGAGGCGCTGGGTGCCTTGCGCGTGCGCCTGGGGCACGATCTCGACATGGTCGAGCACAGCTTCAAGGCCCTGTGGGTGGTGGATTTCCCGATGTTCGAGTACGACGAGAAGGACGGTCGCAATTACGCGCTGCACCATCCCTTCACCGCACCGCATCCGGAGGACGTCGAGCGCCTGGAGTCCGATCCGGAGTCGGTCCGCTCGCGCGCCTACGATTTCGTTCTCAACGGCTTCGAACTGGGCGGCGGGTCGGTGCGTATCCACGATCCGGACATGCAGCAGCGCGTGTTCACGCAGCTGGGAATCGACAAGACCGAGGCCCAGGAGAAGTTCGGCTTTCTGCTGGATGCGCTCAAGTACGGGGCGCCGCCGATGGCCGGCGTGGCCTTCGGCCTGGATCGGGTTGCCATGCTCATGAGCGGCTCGAGCTCCATCCGTGACGTCATCGCCTTCCCCAAGACCCAGTCGGCCGCCTGTCCGCTGACCGATGCGCCCGGCGAGATCGATCCGGCCGCGCTGCGCGAGCTCTCCATCCGCGTTCGCCTGCCGCCGAAGGAAGACAAGGGCTGATCGAGAGGTCTTTGCAAACGGTGTCGTCGTCCATACTCATGGATGACATTGCCTTGTTTGTTCGCCGCCGGGCGTGCCCGGCGAGCCGTCCTGCCCAGGAGGCCGTATGACTGCTGACGTCCAATCCGATCGCGCCGCGCGCGAGATCCCCGTCGCCCTTGAGCCCGAGATCGCCCGCATTGCGCTGGCCTCCAAGCCGGCCGCTCCGGTGACCGAGGATGAGCGCGAGTCGCTGCGAGCCGAGATCAAGGCGCTGCTCGCCGAACAGGACGCGGTGATGGTGGTCCACTATTACGTCGACGAGGACCTGCAGAAGCTGGCCGACGAGACCGGCGGCCGGGTCTCCGATTCGCTCGACATGGCCGCCTTCGGCGCCGAGCACGAAGCGCAGACGCTGGTTGTCTGCGGGGTGCGCTTCATGGGCGAGACCGCCAAGATCTTGAGCCCCGAGAAGCGCGTGCTGATGCCAGAGCTGCACGCCGAGTGCTCGCTGGACCTGGGCTGCCCGCCCGAGGAATTCACCGCGTTCTGCGATGCGCATCCCGACCGCACCGTGGTGGTCTATGCCAATACCTCGGCCGAGGTGAAGGCGCGCGCCGACTGGGTGGTCACCAGTTCCAACGCCCTGGAGATCGTCTCGCACCTAAAAGAACGCGGCGAGAAGATCCTCTGGGCACCGGACAAGCACCTGGGGCGCTACATCCGTGACAAGACCGGCGCGGACATGCTGCTCTGGGAAGGCTCCTGCGTGGTGCACGACGAGTTCCGCGCCGACGCGCTGGCCGAGCTCAAGGAAAAGCACCCCGAGGCCGCCACCCTGGTGCATCCGGAGTCCCCGGAGGCGGTGGTCGACATGGCCGACCGGGTCGGTTCGACTTCACAGTTGATCCAGGCCGCCCAAGAGCTGGAAAACCCCACGCTGATCGTGGCGACTGACCGTGGCATCTTCCACAAGATGGCCGAGGCCGCGCCAGGCAAGATGCTGATCGAGGCGCCCACGGGTGGTCGTTCGGCGACCTGCGTCTCCTGCGCGCATTGCCCGTGGATGGCGATGAACGGCCTGGTGAGCGTGCGTGATGCCCTCAAGCACCCGCAAGGCCACGAGATCACCGTCGACCCGGCGATCCGCGTCAAGGCGGTCGAGTCGATCCAACGGATGCTCGACTTCTCGCGTCAAAAGGGCATCGTCACTCGGGGGAACAGCGACGCCTGAAGCCGGCCTCTGCCCGTGTCCCGGAACCCGCCGCTGTGGCGGGTTTTTTTGTGTCCGTCTCCATGGCCGTGGACGTATATGGTTGTCCGCTAACGTAAAAACCGACGAATATTCGCAAATTCTTTGATTGACCGAGATGCTGGTCGAATAAAAAAAATTGAGTTCCTTGCTGGGGTATTGCGGGCATACCCTGACGGCGTTGTTTCAAATCCGTTGAGGAGAAGGCCATGAAGAAACTGTTCACGACGCTCGCCCTGATCCTCGCCGCGCCGTTGGTGTTGCAGGCCAATACCGCCATGGCCGAGACCGAGAAGACCAAGCAGGTGGTCTATCACATCAACAAAGCGGACATGGGCACCATCAAAGCCGCCTTGCGCAACGTTACCAATCACATCAACTCGCCATCCGGTCCCGAGACCCGGATCGAGATGGCCGTGCACGGCGGTGGCATCGCCATGCTGACTGATGCGCTCGAAGATCCGCAGTTGCAGGCGGCCATCGACAACGTCAAGGCCAACGGTGTGGAAATCAAGGTTTGCGCCAACACCCTCCGTGGCAAGAATCTTGACGTGGATGAAGACCTTTACTACACGCAAGAGTCCGATATCGTCCCGTCCGGTGTGGCGCACGTCGCTGACCGTCAGATGGAAGGCTGGGCCTACATCCACCCGTAAGTCGCGTGAGACGCGCAGACTGTTTGTGACCCGCTAAGCCTGGAAGACATCGCGTTAAGCTTTATCGCGATGTGGTCAGAACCGGAGCTTAGAGCCGCCCCTGCCACCGAACACTCGTTCGGTTGGCAGGGGTTTTTGTTTGTCGATGCGCAAGGTGTAAGCCGTTGCCCACGGGTGCCGTGATTCGTGCAGGCCTGCGATTAACGGCTATCATGCGGGCTGGTTCTCAGCGAGCGACTGCATGCACGACACTATTCTTCTTTCCCTGACCGCCATCGTGGTGCTGGGCATCTTCGCGCAGTGGCTGGCCTGGCGGGTCAAGGTGCCGGCGATTTTGTTCTTGCTGCTGACCGGCATCGTGCTCGGCCCGATCTTCGGTCTGCTAAATCCCGACAACCTGTTCGGCGACCTGCTGTTCCCGATCGTGTCGCTCGCCGTCGGCGTGATCCTGTTCGAGGGCAGCCTGACCCTGCGCTTTCGAGAAATTCAGGGCGTTTCGTCGACGATCATCCGCATGGTTTCGCTGGGGGCGGTGATCTCTTGGGGGGTGTCGGCCACCGCGGCGCACTGGTTTATCGGGTTGGACTGGCCGATTGCGTTCCTGTTCGGGGCGCTGGTGGTCGTGACGGGGCCGACGGTGATCGCGCCCCTGCTGCGCATCGTTCGCCCCACCCCGCGGGTCAGCAAGATACTGCGCTGGGAAGCGATCATCATCGATCCGATCGGGGCCCTCTTGGCCGTGCTCGTCTACGAGTTCATCGTGACCCAGTCGCAGAGCGGGGCAGCGGGCCTCGGCGGCGTAGTGTTGCCGTTCCTCGAGCTGGTCGGACTCGGGGTGGTGTTGGGCGCCGCCGGCGGTTGGCTGCTCGGCCAGGTGCTGGCGCGCCACGCCCTGCCAGACTACCTGATCAACGTGACCGTGCTGGCTGCCGTGCTCGCCGTCTTCACCAGCTCCAACGTGCTCGCCGAGGAATCCGGGTTGCTGGCGGTGACCGTGATGGGCATCTGGTTGGCCAACATGCGTGGGGTGCCGCTCGACGACATCCTGCACTTCAAGGAAACCCTCAGCATCCTGTTCATCTCCGGGCTGTTCATCCTGCTCGCAGCCCGCATCGATCCGGCCACTCTCAGCCAGGTGGGTTTTGGCGCCGTGTTGGTGCTCGCGGCCATCGTGTTCGTCGCCCAGCCGCTGAAGGTCTGGCTGTCGGCAATCGGGAGTGGGCTGAGTTGGCGCGAAAAGACCATGATCGCCTGGATCGGGCCGCGCGGTATCGTCGCCGCGGCCGTGTCGGGTCTGTTTGCGCTCAAACTGGTCGATGAGGGGGTCAAGGGCGCCGAGGTGATCGTGCCGCTGACCTTCATCATTATCGTCGGCACGGTCGTGCTGGCCTCGTTGACGGCGCGGCCATTGGCCAAGGCCCTGGACATCGCCCTGCCAGAGGATCACGGCGTGCTGATCATTGGTGCCAACCGCGTCACTCGGGAGATTGCCAAGGTATTGAAGAAGCATGGCTTTCGCGTCGTGGTGGCCGACGGCAACTACAGCGAGATTCGTCAGGCACGCATGGACGGGCTGGAAACCTATTACGGCAACCCCGTGTCCGAGGCAGCCGACCGCAAGCTCGACCTGGTCGGCATCGGCCAGATGTTCGCCATGTCGGCGCAGTCGGAGATCAACAACCTCGCCGCGGTGCGTTACCGCCACGAGTTTGGCCAGTCGAACGTGTTCGTGCTGCAGACACCGCAGGAAATCAGCGGGTCGGAAAATCAGCGCATCACCACCCAGTTCAATGCCCGCAGCCTGTTCCGTGAAGGGGTCTCGCTGGGGCACCTGTTCCGTCTGATGGAGGCCGGGGCCGAAGTCGTCAGTACCCGCCTTACCGAGAACTTCGGTTACAGCGAGTACCTCGTGCACTACGAGGGGCGTGGCGAGCTGCTGTTTGGCATCATGCCCAACGGCAACCTCCGTCCGCTGAGCGAGGAGCCCAGTCAGCGCCCCGGCCCGGGATGGGTCCTGATCGGCCTGTACGAACCCGCGCCCGGCAACGAACGTCCGCAGGCACGCGAACCGCAGTCGGCCCCGGCCGGACCGGGAGGCGAGCGCCTGCCGGGCTGATGGTCAGCCGGCTTGGTTGCGGCATGCCGGTCGGGTTGTCGCCTTCCGACGGGTTTTTCGTGGCTCGACAGGGGGATAGCCCTCGGGGCGCGGCAGGGCGTGAAATTTTTTCGTCATCTGCCGCGAACAGGGGTTGCGTCAGGGGTCGGGGTTTGTATAATGCGCGCTCTAGCAAACGACGTCGAGCGATCGGCGCCGTGAGATGCGCGGGAATAGCTCAGCTGGTAGAGCACAACCTTGCCAAGGTTGGGGTCGCGAGTTCGAATCTCGTTTCCCGCTCCAGTCGGGTGGTTAGCTCAGTTGGTAGAGCGGAGCCCTTACAAGGCTTAGGTCGGGAGTTCGAGCCTCTCACCACCCACCATCATCTCAAAAGCAGCGGTAGTTCAGTTGGTTAGAATGCCGGCCTGTCACGCCGGAGGTCGCGGGTTCGAGTCCCGTCCGCTGCGCCACACCCCGAAAGGCCCGCCTTATATAGGCGGGCCTTTCTTCGTTTTGGTTCATAACGTCCGGAGCGTCGTCTTGGTCTTGCTGACGCGGTCAGGGGCGAAGTCGCTGACCGCGCAGCGGTTGCAGCCATTGCCAGGCCTCTGCCTGAGCGCGACGCAGGGGCTGGGGCGCGACTGTCATTCGCTTGAGCCCGGCCTCCAGGTCGGCTGGAGTCCAAGGCTCCCGACGGTAGATCAGTACCGTGTTCAGACGCTCCGGTATGTGCGCCACGAGCGCGTCCTGGTGGAGATGGTGAGAAAACTGGCGATGGATGTCCACCACCGCCGCCATGGTGTTGCGCCAGACGTTGATGCAGACCACGCCGCCACCGTCGAGGCGGTCGATGAGCCGCTCCACGGTGTCATCCGGCAGGCGGGTCATGCCGTCTTGGTCGAACAGGTCAATCAGCAGGGTGTCCACCTGGTCGGACCACGGCGGTTGCCAATCCGGTTGGCAGATGTCCGCGAAGTCGATGGCCAGTCGCGGATGGTTCCGATCCAGACCGAAATGCCGCTCCGCGAGCTCACCGAGTTCCTCACGCAGGTCAACTGCGTGAATGCTAGACTCGGTATGTTCAAGAAGAAATCTCGCCATGACGCCGCCACCTAGGCCCAGCAGGCCGATGCGTGCAGGATGTGGTTGCAGCGCCAAGGGAAGAGTCATCGCCCGGTAATAGGCAAAGCTCAGCCAATCCGGGGTCCCGGGGCGCCACGCCGACTGGGCAGTCTGATTGCCGAAGCGCAGGGCGATCTCGGCACCCTGTGCGACCACCTCCAGTGGCCCCCAGGCATCCTCGCGACGTTCCAGCAGGCGTTCTATCATTCGGCCCCCGGGCCAAAGGAAGAGGGCCCGCGAACTTTGAGTGATGGTGAGGGTCTGTTTGGAGACATGCCGAAGATCACGCGATTAATCCGCTCGAGAGGAAAATAGATGTTTGCGAACCAATGGGACGTAGCCCCAAGGGCCAAGGGCATTATCGGTCATCTGGCGAAGGCTTGCATGGCCGGCTTGCTTGTCGTGGCGGCCGGGCTGTCCCAGGCTGCGGAATTCGTCGTCGGCGAGAAGGTCTTTGTGCCGATGTTTGCCGACAACCCGGAACTCGATGGCTATGCCGAAGGCTTTGTCGAGCGGGCGCATGACGACGGCACGCTCACGCTGAAGATCAACAAGGTCGTTACGGGCAAGGACAAGACGTTGAGCGGAACCTGTCACCCATCGGGCGGCTCACCACTGGCCGGGGCGCGGATCGTTTCCGACGAACCAAACGATCTGGTGGTCGAGCAGCGACTGGCGGCGGATGAGGTGATGCCTTACCGCCAGGGCAGCCAGCTCTACCTGAAGCGGGAAAACCTGAGCATTGCCTATCTCAAGTATCTGGGCAGCGGCATGGGCATGACGCCGGATCGCTTCGATGTCGCCATTCGGCGGGCACGGGACGTCGGCCTCCCCAAGATGGAGACTGCCATGGAGATCGCCAAGTTACAGGTGGTCTCCACTCAGGGCCGTGGCTTTCCCGTGCCGGCTTCGCGTGCGCTGCAGAAGGCCGCGCCCATGCTCAATGACGTAGCCGAAAAGCTCGAGGCCCACCCCGAAGCGGTCAAGAAAGCCGCCCGCATGCTGGGCGGCACCAAGCCGGAAACCCGCGAGGACCCGCTGCCCGCGGTGATCGCGCGCCTGCACGAGATACTCGCGGACCAACTGGGCGACCTGGAGGCGGCCAGTGCCGATCCGCGCGAATCTTCTCACTTCAGTAGCGACGAGTTGCTGGCCATCTACACCGGCTGGTACCGGGTGATGACGGCCAACGACACCGTGGCGTTCCAGAATGCCGACGTCGCGTTCTATCGTGAACGGGCACAGCAGGCGATTGCCCACGGTGAGTGGCCCGCGCTGCTATAACCGCTTCCCCGGCGGTTCCCGTCACCACGAAAAACGCCCGAGACCGGCAAGGGTCTCGGGCGTTTTCTCGTCGGTGGAGGCGATCACTTCTGGTGGCGCCGCTTCCACTCCTCGTATGGCATCCCGTAAACGTGCTCGCGCGCTTCGGCGTCCGCCACCTCGATGCCCTGCTTCTCCGCCTCTTCGCGCAGCCAGCGTGACAGGCAGTTGCGGCAGAATCCCGACAGGTTCATCAGGTCGATGTTCTGCACGTCGGTACGATCCTGCAGGTGGGCGACCAACCGGCGGAAGGCGGCGGCCTCAATCTGATCGCGGTTACTGGGGTCGATGGCCATGCTGGAAAGTCCTCTTGGCGGCTCAGTTGTCGGGCGTGCGCGTGTCGTAGGTCACGGCATGCAGCTCGCCGGATTCGAGCGCCGGCTTGAGGATGCGGTTGAGCATCTGGTG
>JAABTF010000130.1 GCA_011389965.1 Halothiobacillus sp. | reverse complement strand
GGACGACCATGCCGTTGCCGTCGCCGGTGCAGGTGTGGGCGCTGGTGGCCGAGAAATAGGTCCGGCCATAGCCGCCCGTCGCCAGCACCACCATCTTGGCGTTGAAGCGATGTATCGTGCCATCGTCCAGCTTCCACGCCACGACGCCCTGGCACACGCCGTCATCGGTCATGATCAGGTCGATGGCGAAATATTCGATGAAGAATTCCACCTGCTCTTTCAGCGACTGACCATAGAGCGTGTGCAGGATCGCGTGGCCCGTCCGGTCGGCGGCGGCGCAGGTGCGCTGCACCGGCGGCCCCTCGCCGAATTCCGTGGTGTGGCCGCCGAAGGGGCGCTGATAGATCTTGCCGTCCTCGGTGCGCGAGAACGGCACGCCGTAATGCTCCAGCTCATAGACGGCCTTGGGCGCCTCGCGGGCAAGGTATTCCATCGCGTCCGAGTCGCCCAGCCAGTCCGACCCCTTGACGGTGTCGTACATGTGCCACTTCCAGTTGTCGGGGCCCATGTTCGACAGGCTGGCGGCGATGCCGCCCTGCGCCGCGACGGTGTGGCTGCGGGTCGGAAAGACCTTGGTCACGCAGGCGGTGCGCAGGCCCCGTTCGGCCATGCCCAGCGTCGCCCGCAGCCCGGAGCCGCCGGCGCCGACGACCACGACGTCATAGGTATGATCCACATATTCATAAGCGGCCATTTACGGCTCCCGTTCTTACAGCGCCAGCCGGGCGACGGCGAACAGCCCGATCGCGGCGGCGGCATAGCTGAGGCATGTCATGGCGATGATCAGCACCTGGCGCGCCAGCCCGCCCACATAATCCTCGATCATCACCTGCACACCGTTCTTGAAGTGCATGAAGCCGACGGTGATGGTCAGCGCGGCGACGATCGCAGGGAAGGGCCGCGCGAAATAGGCCGTCACCTCTTCGTATGGCGCCCCCAGGATGCGACCGAAGGTCAGCACGAACAGCGGTACCAGAATGGCAAGCCCGACCGAGCTGACGATCATGCTCCAGTGATGCGCGGTTCCCTTGTGGGCCGGGCCGCGGCCCTCCGCGCGCTTGCGCGGTGTCAGATAGCTCATCGCGCGCCCCCTACACGACCAGGATGGTCAGAAGGGTCAGCAGAAACGAGCCGCCGACCACGCCCCAGGCCAGCTTTTCCGCCGTCGGCAGGTCGAGCCCGCGCCCGGTATCCCAGTACAGATGCCGCAGGCCCGCCAGGAAATGGTACCAGAGCCCCCAGGCCGACAGCAGCATCACCAGGTCGCCGAACCACGAGGTCAGCAGCCCGTCGACGACGGCAAAACTTTCCTTCGAGGTCGCCGCCGCCAAGAACCACCAGACGATCAGCAGCGCGCTGATCAGCAGCGCGTTGCCCGTGATCCGGGTCAGGATCGAGGTGACCGAGGTGTACTGCGGCCGGTACACCTGCAAATGCGGCGAGAGCGGGCGGTTTCCACGGTTCACGTCGGCCATGGCATATCCTTCGCTTTGCAACTGAGGGGCAATCTAGTGCAGCCCGAGGGTCAATCTAGTGCAAAGACCACGGGGTTCCCACCCCGTAATCCGGGGAAATCCGGGACGGGATTCAACGCATTTACCGCATTTCCGGCTTTGTGATCACGAATTTTCAGCGTGTGATCACAGTGCGATCAGCGGGGAATCAGCACCCAGATATCCAGATCCAGCAGGATCCCGGGCAGGTACTTGCCGTCTTCGGCGCGTAGCTTGCCCGCCGCACCCGGCGCCTTGGTCGCCACCAGCCGCAGCCGCAGCGTGCCCACCCCGGGGGCGGGTGTCTCGGCCTTGTCCAGCACCTCGGACCAGGCATGGACGGTATCCCCGGCAAAGCACGGGTTGGCGTGGCTGCCGGCGTTGATCGCGGCGATCATCTGCGCATTCTCCAGCCCATTGAAGCTGAGCGCGCGTGCCAGGCTGATGACATGGCCGCCATAGATCAGGCGGCGGCCGTCGGGGCGTTCGGCGGCGTTGAAATGCACCTTGGCGGTGTTCTGCCACAACCGCGTGGCCATCATGTGCTCGGCGTCCTCGACGGTGACACCGTCGGCATGGTCGATGACCTCGCCGACCCGA
>JAABTF010000129.1 GCA_011389965.1 Halothiobacillus sp. | reverse complement strand
AGCGCGTCGACAATGGGCTTGGACAGCTTCTGACGGACGGCCTCGCGGGTGGCGGGGTCTTTGCCCCTGATCGTCTTCTCGATCGCGTAGAGCTCGGCAATCCGTGCGACCATCTCGTCGCAGATCGGCGACGAGGTATCCTGCCCGAACTTGACGAAGCGGCGTCGCCAATGCGTCCAGCAATACGCAGTCACCCATGGCCGCTCCGTCTTCTTCGGATCGGCGAGGACGTCGTAGACGGGGTGGCCGTCGACCATCAGCGTACCGGTGGCAAACCCTTTGAGGATGCCTTGCGCAACCTCGCTGTTGCGCGTCCGTGAGTGGTGGAACACCACGATGGGCGGATCGGCACCGCCCCAGCCACGCTGATCGCGCAGCATCACCCAGAGGAAGTCCTTGCGGACCTTTCGCGTGCCAGGTGCCAGCACCGGCACGGTTGTCTCGTCCATCTGCAAATGATCGGAGCTCTGTAGCCGGGCGATCATCTGGTCGATGATCGGCTGCAACAGCAGTGCCGCGCGCCCCGACCAGTTCGCCAGCATGGTGCGGTCGAGATCGATGCCCTGCCGACGATAGATGTCCGCCTGCCGGTAGAACGGAAGATAGTCGCCGAACTTGGACACCATGGAATGTGCCACCAGAGCCTCTGTCGGGAGCCCACGGGGCACCAGCCATTCGGGCGCAGGCGCCTGACGATGGGTCGCGCCGGCGCAGGACCGGCAGACGTATTTTGGGCGAACCGTGACCAGCACGCGGAACCGGGCCGGGATCACGTCCAGACGCTCGCTACGGTCCTCGCCCACCTTGACCATTTCGCTGCAGCCGCAGGGACACAGGGTGCTCTCGGGCTCGATGACCTGCTCGATCCGCTCCAGATGCGCCGGCAGATTGCCCTTGTTCCGCTTCGGTGCGCTGGCGCTCTTCCTGTGATCGCCGAGGACCTTCTGGGCCTCTTCGCTGGCTGCCGCCAGCATCCCTTCGGCGACCTCGACATCCTCGAAAGGCAGATGCTGTTGGTCCGGATCGGACTTCTCGGATTTGGCGCCGAACTTGTCCCGGCGAAGCTGCGCGATCATCCGCTCCAGCCGGGCCCGGGCATCTTCGGATGCAGCCAAGCGGGTATCAGCCTCGATGCGTGCAGCCTCGGCGGCAGCAAGCTGCCGCTCGAGTTCAGCCACCTTGGCCGCGCTGATTACACCACTGGTTCCCATGGCCGAAGCATACCGCCCGGGCCATGGTGATGCCGCATAAAAGACGGCCCCGAGTCATCCTGTCGCGGCTATCCGGCAACCTTGGGCCGGCGTCGCCGCTCCGCTCGGACAGCCCGCCAATCTATGCCCTCGAAGAGGGCCGAGAACTGCGCCGACGACAGCCGGATCATCCCATCCGCCGGCTTCGGCCATTGGAAGGGACCGCCCTCGAGCTTCTTGTAGACCAGCACCAGCCCAGTCTGGTCCCAGACCAGGCATTTCAACTGATCGCCGCGCTTGGAGCGGAAGATGAAGATCGCGCCGCTGAAGGGGTCCCGCCCGAAAACCTCCTGAACGATCAACGACAGGCCTGCGTGTTGTTTGCGGAAGTCGACGGGCCGCGTCGCAAGATAGATCTGGTACGGACCGCCTGGCAGGATCACGAGCCGCCCCGAACTGCCGCGATTACCCTGCTCAGGTGGGGCGCGTCGAATGTCGGCGGGACAAGGATACGGATATCGCCAATCTCCAGCGTCAGCGGTGTGGGCCGATTATCCGGACAATCCCCGGCGTCGCCCGAGACCGACACCGGCAGGAACTCGAGCGCCTCATCGTCCGGCATCGGCAGAAGCCCGTCACGAGCAGCCCGCCGCCAGGCGTGCAACTGAGGCGCTGAGATCTCGTGCTTGCGAGCGATGTCGGCAACCGACACCCCATCGCGGTAGGTCTCCAGCACGATCGACGCCTTCACATGCTCCGGCCAGCGCCGTCGGCCTGTCTGACCCGTAACGACATCGATACGCCCGGCGTATCCTTCGCCGTCACTGTGAAAACTTCCGTAAGTTTGTACGTCGCCATCCATAAGACACCTCCTGCTGTGCAGGTGTCACCTTGGAGGACAACGTGCCTTAAACAAC
>JAABTF010000024.1 GCA_011389965.1 Halothiobacillus sp. | reverse complement strand
GCGGTTGCCCAGCCCGATCTCGCGCAGCAAATCGTTGAAGCTCTCCTGGTGATACTCGCGCAGGATCGAGTCGATGCGCTTCTCGTCGAGCTCGTCTATGTCGCATCCCTCTGCAACCATGGCCTTAGTGAGCAGGCGGTGGCCCAGCCGGATCGCCTCGGCGTCCTGCAGGTGCTTGAGGTGAGCCCGAATACTCGCCCTGGCACGCGCGGTGACCACGAACGACAACCAGCTGGGATTGGGCACCGCTCCGGGGGCGGTGATCACCTCGACGGTCTGGCCACTCTCCAGTGGGGTCGACAGCGGGGCGAAGCGTCGGTCGATCTTGCAGGCGACGCAGGTGTTGCCCACATCGGTATGGATAGCGTAGGCGAAATCCACCGCCGTGGCCCGACGCGGCAGCTCGATGATCTCGCCCATGGGGGTGAAGACGTAGACCTCATCGGGAAACAGGTCGACCTTGACCGACTCGAGGAATTCCTGCGGGTTGCCCGCCTTCTGCTGGATCTCCAAGAGGTCGCGCAGCCATTCGCGGGCCCGTGTCTGGGTGACCGAACCACGGTCGCCCTGGGTCTTGTACAGCCAGTGGGCGGCGATGCCGGATTCGGCAAACTGGTGCATCTCGTGAGTGCGAATCTGCACCTCCAGCGGGATGCCGTGCGGACCGAACAGGATGGTGTGCAACGACTGGTAGCCGTTGGCCTTGGGGATGGCGATGTAGTCCTTGAAGCGTCCCGGCAGCGGCTTGTAAAGGTTGTGCACGATGCCGAGCGCCCGGTAGCAGTCATCGACCGTGTCCACGAGCACGCGCACCGCGAATACGTCGAACACCTCCTTGAAGGAGAGGTGCTTGCTCCGCATCTTGCGATAGATGGAATAGGGCCGTTTTTCGCGGGCGAGCGAATCGGCGGCCAGCTGCTCGTGGGCAAAGCGTTGCTCGAATCGCTCCTGGATGCCGGCGACGATTTCCTTGCGGTTGCCGCGCGCCCGGCGTACCGCCTCGCTGAGGACGCGGTGGCGCATGGGATAGAGGGCGGCGAAACCCAACTCCTCGAGCTCGTGCCGGATGGCGTTGAGGCCGAGGCGGTTGGCGATCGGGGTGTAGATATCCAGCGTCTCGCGGGCGATCCGCCGGCGCTTGTCGGGCCGCATCACGCCCAGGGTGCGCATGTTGTGCAGGCGATCGGCCAACTTGATCAGGATGACGCGCACATCCTCGACCATGGCCATCATCATCTTGCGAAAGTTGGCCGCCTGCGCTTCCGCCCTGGACTTGAAGCGGATCTGGGCCAGCTTGGAAACGCCGTCGACCAGGTGCGCGACCTCCTCACCAAATTCGGTGACAATCTGGTCGTGCGCGATGTCGGTGTCCTCGATGACATCGTGAAGAATGGCCGCGACCACGGTGGCCTCGTCCATGCGCAAGTCGGCGAGTATGTGCGCCACCGCTATGGGATGGGTGATGTAGGGCTCGCCGCTCTTGCGGGTCTGCCCCGCATGCGCCTGGGCGCCGAATTCGAAGGCGGTGCGGATGCGCGCGATATCCGCCGGCTCCAAGTACTCCGCCAGGTGGTGGGCCAGTGGGGCGAAGAAGACGTCGGTCAGGTGCGACTCACTGGCCGCCCCGCTCGCTGGCGATTCGATATGATCGCTCACCGACTCCCTCCTGACCCGGCGAACCGACTCAGACCTCGTCGCTGCCTGCGGCCGGCGTTGCCGGTGTCCGCTCGGCGCTGCTTTCCTCGGCAAACTGGGCCAGCTCGGCACGGATCTCGGCCTCGGTGATTTCGGAGCGCGACAGCGAAACCTGCTGCTCGATCTCGTCGATACGTGCCCGATCGATCTTGCCTTCGCCCAGCTCTCGCAGGGCGATGACCACCGGCTTTTCCTTGCCCATCGGTACCAGCGGCTCGGCGCCGTGCTCAATCTGACGCGCGCGGCGAGCGGCGGTCAGCACCAGATCAAAGCGGTTGGGAATCTTTTTCAGGCAATCTTCTACGGTAACGCGTGCCATGGTTGGGGGAACCTCGGTAGAACAGGGTGGACGGCCCGGTCGTCAGAGACGACCGGGCCGTGGCTCGAATCAGGTGTCGTCCGCTCGCTTTCCATCAAGAAAGGGCGGGATTATTCACTAGTTTACGGTCAGTCGGCCTCACCCAGCAAATCGGCGAACAGATCCGGATGATGTGCCCGTTGCCGGTCGGCCTCCAGAGTGGCGGCGGCAAAGATGGCATCCAGGTCGTCCAGAGCCTGGGCGAAGTCGTCGTTGATGACGAGATAGTCGTACCAGTGGCACTCCTCCATCTCGCGGCGCGCCTCGGCCAGGCGACGGGCGATCACCTCGTCGTCGTCCTGTGCTCGGTTGCGCAGGCGGGACTCCAGCGCCGCGCTGCTGGGCGGCAGGATGAAGACGAAGATCGCCTCGGGGAACAGTTTCTTGACTTGGGCTGCCCCCTGCCAGTCGATCTCCAGGATCAGGTCCCGGCCGCGATCGAGCTCGTCGCTGATCGCCGCCTCGCTGGTGCCGTAGTAATTGTCGAAGACCTTGGCGTGCTCGACGAAGGCCTCTTGCTCGAGCATCATTTCGAACTGGGAGATGTCGACGAAATGGTAGTGCTCGCCATTGATCTCCCCGTCACGGCGCGGCCGCGTGGTGTGCGATACCGACAGGGCCAGATCGGGGCGGCGCTCGCGCAGGGCCTTGATCAGACTGGTCTTGCCCGCCCCGGAAGGGGCCGAAATCACGAATAGCTGTCCACGCGGGGTTGCCGTCATTGTCTCTCCAATTCTGCTTCTCTGTCCTGGGTTCAGCGGGTCACTCGGGTAGTGCCGTCACGTGCCTCGATAATCCGCACCCGCTCGCCGGGCTGAAAGGCGATGTCCGCCGCCTGCACCACGCTGATGGTCCGGCCGTTGTCCAGCCGCACGGTGATCTCGTAGCCCCGCTGGCGAGTGATGCCTTCCTCCGCTGCCGATCCGGCCACTCCGCCCAGCAGCACGCCGCCGACCGTCGCCAGCGAGCGGCCGGTGCCCCCACCGACCTGGCTGCCCAAAATGCCGCCCGTGATGGCACCTGCGCCGGTGCCGATCGGGGTCTTGGTGCCCTCGATGAGGACCGAGCGGACATTCTGCACCGTGCCGTAGTAGACCGTCTGCATCTGGCGGGCGCTGTCGCGCGAATAGGCGTCGCTCGACAGGCTACTGGCGCAACCGGCCAAGAACGCCGTTCCCACAATGGCAAAGGCGAGATAGACAAGGGGTTTCATGGCAAACCTCCTAGGGGGCACAGCAATAGGAACAAGTATAAGTCAGATCGCCGTATGGCCCGAGGGTTCCCGCGACAACCCCGAGAGATTGAGCCGCAGCCCAACACTCATCGGTAGTCGATGATCAAGGGGGCGTGGTCGGAGAACTTCTCGTCACGATAGACCTGGACCTTAGCCAGCCGCCCGGCGAGATCCGGCGTGACGATCTGATAGTCGATCCGCCAGCCGACGTTGTTGTTCCAGGCGTTGGCGCGATTCGACCACCAGGTGTACTCGGCCACGTCGGGCTTGAGGGTTCGATGCGCGTCGACAAAGCCCAGGTCGTCGAACACCCGGTCGAGCCAGGCCCGCTCGTAGGGCAGAAAGCCCGACTTGTTGCGGTTGGGTCGCCAGTTTTTCAGGTCGATCTCGCGGTGGGCGATGTTCCAGTCCCCACAGAGGATCAGGGGGCGACCCTGCTCGCGAAACCCCTGCAGCATCGGCAGAAAGGCCGCCAGAAACCGATCCTTGGAGGCCTGGCGGTGATCGCCGGCCGAACCCGACGGCAGGTACAGCGAGGCCACGGTCAGATCCCCCAGATCGAAGGCGCAGTAGCGCCCTTCGGCGTCGAACTCCGCCAAACCCATTTCCGTGGTCACCGCCTGTGGCTCGCGGCGACTGTAGATGGCCACGCCGGAGTAGCCCTTGCGCTCGGCATCCACGTAACGACAGTGGTAGCCCTCCGGCCAGAAGGTGGGGTCCTTCTCCAGTTGCCAGGCCTGAGCCTTGGTCTCCTGGATGCAGACCATGTCCGCGTCGACCGTCGCCAACCAGTCGAAAAACCCCTTGCGCGCGGCGGCGCGGATGCCGTTGGCGTTGAAGCTGATTACCCGCATGGATTCGTCCAAATGGGGTGGATTATAGGGAAGTCGGCACAAAAAAACCCCGACCAATCAGGCCGGGGCAGGGGTTCTTCCTTGAGGAGCCACTAATGGGATCGATTAGCTGGCTATTAGTTCCTCAAAAGGATCAGGTTTTTTCATTCCAGGTCGACCGCGAGAAACAGCGGCTGGCCCCGACGCAAAAGCCGGATGGCCACCGGGCGATCTGCCGGCGCGGACGCCAGGGCCTGGGCCAGATCCTCCGAAACACGCATGGGACGGCGGTTCACCTCTAACAGCACGTCCCCCGCCTGCAGCGCGCCGGCAAAGGGCGAGTCGTCGTCGATCGACTCGACCTCCAGGCCATAGCGTACGCCCATTTCCCTGCGGCTCGCCTTTTCCAGGGGCGCCACGGTCAAGCCGAATTTCGACAGGGCGCCGCCGCCAGCCACGGATGCATCCAACTCGCTGAGCACGACCTCGATCTGTTTCTCCTCACCGTCGCGCAGGATGGTCAGGGTGGCCTCCTCGCCGACGGGAGCCACGCCCACCAGCCGCGGCAACTGGCCGGAGCGCTTGACCGGCTTGCCATTGAACTCGGTGATGATATCGCCCGATTCCAATCCGGCTTCCTCAGCGGGGGTACCCGGCTGGACCTGAGCCACCAATGCCCCTTGAGTATCATCCAGGCCGAAGGAACGTGCCAGTTCCTCCGTAACCGGCTGGATGACCACGCCGAGATAGCCGCGCGACACCGAACCGGACTCGCGCAACTGGTCGGCCACGTTCATGGCCACGTTCATGGGGATGGCAAAGGATATCCCCATGTAGCCGCCCGAACTGGTGTAGATCTGCGAGTTGACGCCGATCACCTCGCCGTCGGCGTTGATCAGCGGCCCGCCGGAGTTGCCCGGGTTAACCGGGGCGTCGGTCTGGATGAATGGCACATAGTTCTCGTTGGGCAGATCCCGACCGATCGCCGAGACGATGCCGTGGGTCGCCGAGCGATCAAGGCCGAAGGGCGCGCCGATGGCGAGCACCCATTCGCCAACTTCCACCTCGTCCGAATCGCCCATCTCCACGGTGGGCAGGTCTTCGGCGTCGATCTTCAGCAGAGCGATGTCGGTGCGCTCGTCCTCACCGATCAATTGGGCCTGGAATTCCTTCTGATCACTCATGCGCACGCTGATCTCGTCCGCACCACGCACCACGTGGGCATTGGTCAGGACGTAGCCATCCTCGCTGATGATGAAGCCCGAGCCCAGCGAGCGCGCCGGTCGCGAGCGCTGCGGATGCTGAGGCATCTGCTCGAAGAAGTCGCGGAACATGTCACCCAGCGGCCCCGGCGGAAGATTCGGCATGCCTGGGGCGGAAGCCGGCCCCGCCGGGCGGCCCTTGGTGATCGTGTTGATATTGACCACCGCTGGAGCGTTGTCCTTGGCCAGCTTGACGAAATCCGGGTATTGCGCCTGCGCCGGAGTGGCCGCAAGGACCCAGAAAAGCGCGGTCACCAGCACCAGCAGCATCAGCGGCCAGGCCCGGATCAGCGTGGATCGGTTGTTCACTGTCTCGTTCATCAGCGTCTCTCCTGTGGAAACGAACCTGTAGACGGAATGCACGCCCACGGACCGAAAACATCCGGCCCCCAAATCTTTGAGAGATAGGCGCAAAGCTGCGAAAGTTCAAGATCAATCGCCGGGGGTGAGTTGAGGTTTTTAGGGTCGCCGGGAAAACACCGTCAGCCCACGGCCGGCCAACTCCTCTGCCAGCCAGGCCAATACCGGAGCAACCTCCGAGCGGGGCCCCTTGAGGCCCAGTTCGAGCAGGCGGCGCTCATCCTCCGACACCGGCAGACTGAACAGCCGCAGCCGTGGGTTGTCGGCACAAAGGGCGTCCATCAGGTCGATCAGGTCGCTTTCCGGGGTATCGACGAGCCACAACGACTGTTCGCAGTACTCGCCGTCACCCAGGTCGCCCAGGGGATGGGCGACGATCCAGTCGAGCATGGCATGCGCCATCTCCGGAAAGCCCGGCAGGAAGAAATGGCCCTCGAGAAAGAATCCCGGGACCTGGTTGACCGGGTTGGGCACCAGATCGGCCCCCTCGGGCAGATCCGCCATGAGGATGCGCTTGGGGTACGCCGCGGCACCGAATTGCGCTTCGATCAGAGCGGCGGCCTGCGGATGACGGCGCAACGGCCGACCGAAGGCCTGAGCGGCACAGGCCCGGGTGAGGTCGTCAGGGGTCGCGCCGATGCCACCAAAGCAGAACACCGTGGCGCCGTCCCGGCGGCTGCGTTGCAGAAGGTCGACGACGGTCTCGCGACGATCGGGCACGAACTGGGCCCAGTCGGGTACCAGCCCCCGCGGGGCCAGCCGCTCGATCACCGCGTCGAGATGCCGGTCACGGCGTCGCCCCGACAGGATCTCGTCGCCGATGACCACCACGCCGATGCCTGCGAGGGGACCGCTGGATGCGCTCAGCGACATCTCACTGCTTCGCGCCGATCTTGAGTGCATTCTCACGCACCCGGTCACGCTCGCGCTGATCCTCGACGGCATCGAACTCGGAGTGTTCCACCCAGCCCTGGGTGTGCTGTCGGACCAGTCGCGCTAGGCCATCGAGGTGGTCGTCCCGGTCATTGAGCGCCGGGATGTAGTGGTAGGTCTCGCCACCGGCCTCCTCGAAATATTCGCGGTTCTCGTCGCCGATCTCCTCGATGGTCTCGAGACAATCAGCGGAAAAGCCCGGGCAGATCACTGCGATGTGCTTGACCCCCTGGCCGGGCAGGGCCTTGAGGGTCTCGTCGGTGTAGGGCTTGAGCCATTCCTCGGGGCCGAAGCGCGACTGGAAGGTCACCATGTAGTCGTCCTCGGACAGGCCCAGGCGTTCGGCGACCAGGCGCGAGGTGACATAGCACTGGCAGTGATACGGGTCGCCGTTGAGCAGGTAGCGCTTGGGCTCGCCGTGGTAGCTCATGATCAGCTTGTCGGGCTTGCCGTGCTCGTCGAAATGCTCCTGGATGCTCGCCGCCAGTGCGTCGAGGTAGCCCGGGTCGCGATGGTACTGGTTGATGGTGCGCAGTTCCGGCACCCAGCGCCAGGTCATCAATTCGCTGAAGACCGCGTCCAGGGTCGAGGCCGTCGTCGCGCCCGCATATTGCGGATACAACGGCAACACCACGATCCGGCGGGCGCCGGCATCGTTCAGTTCGGCCATCGCCGAGGCCACCGACGGGTTGCCGTAGCGCATGCCCAACGCGACACTGACCGGACCGGCCATCTGCTCAGACAGGCGCTTCTCGATGCCGGCGCGCTGTTGCTTGGCGATGCTCAATAGCGGCGAGCCCTCACCGTGGTGATCCCAGACCGAGCGATAGGCCTCGGCGGACTTGGCCGGACGGGTGCGCAGCACGATGCCGTGCAGTATCGGCCACCACTTCCACTTGGGAATCTCGATCACGCGAGGATCGGAGAGGAACTGCGCGAGGTAACGGCGCAGCGCCGGCGCCTCGGGCGCGTCCGGCGTGCCCAGGTTGAGCAGCAGCACGCCCAGTCGTTCCGGGCTGCCGTGCTTGTAGTCCGGTTCACCTTGGTAATTCATTCGTTAGCCTCAAATTTTTTCGACGAGTATCCTACAGTCTGGCTATCACGCAAGGCAGGCCTCGATTGGCCTACCGGTGCAGCATTCCGGGGCAGTTTAGGCAAAGCCCACATCCCTTGCCGAAACAATTGCCGAACCGATCCATTCGATCCCGGCCGCGGCCGGGAATCGGGGCGCTTGCCCGACCACCGTTTTCACGTAACACGCATTGCAGCATACCTAAGGAGTCACTCCCGACATGTCCGACAGCAAACCCCGCCACAGCAAACTGCTCATCCTCGGCTCCGGACCAGCCGGTTACAGTGCCGCGGTCTACGCCGCGCGGGCCAATCTCGACCCAGTACTGATCACCGGCATGGAAATGGGCGGACAGCTGACCACCACCACCGAGGTGGAGAACTGGCCGGGCGACCCCGAGGACCTCACCGGTCCTGCACTGATGGATCGGATGAAGGCTCACGCCGAGAAATTCGACACCGAAATCCTTTTCGACCACATCCACACCACCGATCTCAAGAATCGGCCGTTCACCCTGACCGGCGATCAGGGCACCTACACCTGCGATTCCCTGATTATCGCCACCGGGGCATCGGCCAAGTACCTGGGGATCGAGTCGGAGCAGGCCTTCCGCGGCAAGGGCGTCTCCGCTTGCGCTACCTGCGACGGCTTTTTCTACAAGCAGCAGACCGTCGCCGTGGTCGGTGGCGGCAACACCGCAGTCGAGGAGGCCCTGTACCTGTCGAACATCGCCTCCAAGGTGCATGTGGTCCACCGTCGTGACCGCTTTCGCGCCGAGGACATCCTGATTGACCGCCTGATGAAGAAGGCCGAGGAAGGCACAGTCGAAATCCACTGGAATCACGAGGTCGACGAGGTGCTGGGTGACCAGATGGGTGTCAACGGGCTGCGCATCCGCGACCAGGCCGGCAAGACCACCGACCTGGAGTTGTCCGGGGTGTTCATCGCCATTGGTCACTCGCCCAATACCGGCATCTTCGAGGGCCAACTTGAGATGAAGGGCGGCTACATTCAGGTGAAGAGCGGCACCGAGGGCAATGCCATGGCCACGTCCGTCGACGGCGTCTTCGCCGCGGGCGACGTCATGGATCACGTCTATCGTCAGGCCATCACTTCGGCCGGCACCGGCTGCATGGCTGCGCTCGACGCCAAGGCCTTCCTGGAAAAACTCGACGACTGATGTCGCCACCGGGGCATCGTCCTGCCCCCGGCACACAATGAGGGAGACCGACATGGATCCAACCATTGCCGCCTATGTGGTGCTGCTCGCACTGGCCCTGGGGCTGACCGGTGCACTCCGCGCCGAGCGGGAGCATTGCGGCCGCGGGCTGTTGATCGTGACCACGCTGACCGGCTTTCTGGTGGTCGCGGCGGTCAGCGCGCTGCTCACGGCCCAGAGCGCCCTGGAACTGGTGCTATCCACCGTCGCGGTGTTCTTCGCCGCACAGGCAGCCGCCACCGCTTTTCTCCTGCTGCGTCAGGAAATCCAGGCCGAGCCGGCCGACGAACTCGACGAGCAGGAGCTGCTCGACGACGAGATCCGCGAACAGCAGATGACCCATGAAGGCGCCGGCAAGGAGGTGTCGTGATGGGCATTGGATTGATGATCGACAATGCCGGCTGGTTCGCGCTGGGCCTGGTACTGATCACCCTGTCGGCGCTCACCCATCCCGAGCGGCGACGGGTCTGGATGTGGGCGCTGCCACTAGCCATCCTGGTGGTGCTTGCCGGGGGGCTGTTCCCCGGAGCGGCTGGCGACATTCCCGGCATGGGCTGGAAGGCCTGGCTGGCCATCGCCGCGGTGGCCTTCGGCGTGGCCGCTGCGCCCTGGTACCAGAAAAGCCGCGACCAAGAGACCCGGCTGATCGACCTGGTACGCGGGGCAGCCATCGTCCTAATCGGCAGCGGGATCACCATCACGTTGCTGGGCATGATCGGCTGGGAGCAGACCACGCTGTATACCCGTGCCTGGGACCTGCGACTGGCTGCCCTGATCGGCATCTTCATCGGTGTGTGGACGGGGTTGACCGGCCTGATTCACTGGATGCGCCTCAAGGGCACCCTGCGGGCCTCGCAACCCGGATCGCGCAATCAGCGCCTGGCCCAGTGGGCGGTGCTGGCGATCATCGTCGTGCTGGGCATCATCGCGGTGCTTTATCCGGACATGGCCACCGCACCGCTGGTGCTGATGATCGTCCTGGCGATCGAATGGGCCGCCCTGGGCGCTCTGCAACAGCCGCACGAGGACCTGTTGCACATCCAGGCGCGGCACGTCGGCTTGATCGGGGTGGCGATCATCACTCTGGGCTACGTGCAGAGCAGCCTGTTGCTGCTGGTGATCGGGGGTCTGGTAGTGGCCGGGTCCATTCACTTCGTCCGCCGCCAGGGCGCCTTCTGCCAGATCTCGCGGCGCACCTTCTATGCCGACGAAACCCAGGAGGCCCGTGTGGCTGACAGCGAGGAAAGCCCGCGCAGCTGATTCCCCGTTTATCAGCGTCAGCAGCCGGGAGTTCCCGCGGCGACTCAGTCGTGGCTGAGGTCGTCGAGCGTGAGTTCGAAGGCGTCGACAAAGTGGCGGCGGAAGTAGTCCACCGCGGGCAGGTCGTCCATTTCCTCGAGCTTCTCGAATAGGAATTCCTCCGCCCGGCGGAATTCCTGGTTGCCGGCGGCACGTTCCTCGATGCACTTGAGGTAGGCCGACAGCGAGTCGGCCGCCTTGACCAGCCGCAGCACGTCCGTGTCGATCCGCTCGCTCTCGATCACGTCGGCGAACGCCTCGCGAATCGATTCGGGCAACAGCCCCACGATCTTGCGCTCGGCATGCGCCTCCAGCGCCTTGTAGGAATCACGGATGTCCTCGCGGAAGTACTTCACCGGCGTGGGCAGATCACCGGTGATGATCTCGGAGGCATCGTGGTATAGAGCCACGCTGACCACCCGCCCCACGTCGTGATCCTCGCCGAATTCCTGGTTGCCGATCACGGCCAGCGCATGGGCGATCATCGCCACCTGCAGACTGTGCTCCTGAACGTTCTCGCTGCGGGTGTTGCGCATCAGGCCCCAGCGGTAGATGTACTTCATCCGCGAGAGGTAGGCGAAGAAGTGACTCTCCCCGGGGGTTTTTTCGGGGTTCTTTTCGGGGCTGTACTCGGAATCGTTCATCGGCTCTCTGTGCTGTGATTTCGGTGTAGGAAGGGGAGCGGCTCGCACCCGAGTCAGGCCCGGGTGCTCGGCACGAATCCGACTTCGCGGAATTCCTCGAACAGGCTGACGGCAAAGCTGTCGGTCATCCCCGAGATCATGTCCGTCAGCAGTTGCGCCTCGCGATAGCGGATCGGCATGGGGTTACCTGGAGACTCGAACACGCGACGGTAATTTTCCGAGATGCGCTGGTAGATGTAACCGGCCAAGGGCGTCGCCCGCGGGCTGGCCGGATCGTCAGGATCCTCCCGCCGGGTGATGGCATACCAGAAGGCATCCATCAGCCCGTGGATCACGGTCAGGCCCGTCAGTTCGACCCGCAACACCGACTTGTGCCGGTAGGCATGCTGCCAGTTGCAGGCCTTCAATGCCGAGAGCAGGGGGCCGGCCTTGGAGGCGGCCACCAGCTCGCGTTCGAAACGTCCCTCGGCCATCGCCGGCAGGGACTCGATGAACACCTCGCCAATGGCCTCCATCAGGGCCCCGATGGCGCGAATGCGGAAGGTCTGCATCGAGATGTCATTGAGCTCGTCCGGAGAGAGCCGTTCACGCCGGTAACCCTGGTGTTCCGAGGCGGCCGCATCGCATACCGCGGCGAGCACCGGATCGTCCGGCGCCTCGTGACGCAGGAAGGCGATGGTATCGGAAAACGACAACAGCCCCTTCTTGACCGCGTCCTCGGCATCCAGCACCGAGTAGGCGATGTCGTCGCAGGCCTCCATGATCCAGGTCAGCGGGTGGCGCTGGCCGGACTGGAGACCGGTGGCGGCCCAGACCTCGTCCATCAGCGCCTGCTCGGACTGGAAATAACCGTGTTTCTTGTGCGTGACCCGACTCGGATCGAGGCAATCGCTGGGCGTCGGATATTTCACCAGTGCCGCCAGCGTCGCCAGGGTGAGGTTCAGGCCGTAGTCGTCATTGATCAGTTGCAGCTTGGTGAGCAGGCGCAGGGTCTGGGCATTGCCCTCGAAACGCAGGAAGTCGGCCTTCATGCCGCCGGTCAGGCCCGGATCGGCATCCAGCACCCCGGCGCGGTTGAGCTCGAACCAGCGGGCGATGGCGTCCTCGCCCTGGTGGCCGAACGGCGGATTGCCCAGATCATGCGCAAGTCCCACCGTCGCCAAGAGGGCGGGGATGTCGCGCAGCGCCTCGGGGAGGCCGGCGGCAACCCTTTGATTGAAGACCAGGTCGATGCCCACCGATCGCGCCAGGTTGGCCACCTCGTGCGAATGGGTCAGCCGGGTGCGCACACTGTCGGAACGATCCAGAGGAAAGACCTGGGTCTTGTCCGCCATGCGCCGCACCGGGGTGGAAAAGAGCACCCGGTCGTAGTCTCGCTCGATCGCCGTGCGCTGTTGGCTGCCCGGCCCCAGAGGAGGCCGACTGCTGCCGGGGCGCCGCCGGTGCGGGTTGAGCCAGCGACGCCAGTGGTTGTCAAGTTCCTGCTGCATGCCTTCCCCTGATGGTTTTTCGTCGGGCGGACGGGCCGGCAAGCGCCCCGCCGTGCTGCTACCATTTACGTCCAAAGATACCCCGTCGAGGCGGTCGTGAACGTCCTTGCCGCACGGCAAAATATCCGATACGACAGGTGAAGCATAACCATATCCCCGTCGCGATTCTCTGGGCGATAGACCGTTATCACGGCGAGCCTTAGCCAGTTATCGGCGGGATCCAACCCCGACCATATTCCTACGAGGCCATACAAACATGAATACGACGATTGGAGTCATCGGTCTGGGCCTGATGGGCTCGGCCATGGCCCGCAGACTGACCGAGGCCGGCCAGTCCGCACTGGGCTATAATCGCAGCCCGCGCGACATCGAAGGTGTCGAGGTCACGAGCTCTCTGGCCGAACTGGCCCAACGGGCGGAAATACTGTGGCTAATGGTCAGTGACTTCCAGGCCTGCCGGGACGTCATCGAGCAACTGGGCGAGGCCGGCATTCGCGACCATGTCCTAATCAACAGTTCGACCATCTCGCCGGAGCAATCCTCCGAACTGGGTCGTCGCATCGAGTCATTCGGCGGCGAGTACCTGGAGTCACCGGTGCTGGGCTCGATCCCGCAGGCCCAAAGCGGCACCCTGCAACTCTTGCTGGGAGGATCGGAGGATCTGATCGCACGACTCGACGATACGCTCAAGGCCTTGGGGACCCCGACCCACTTCGGCGAGATCCGCAGCGGGGCGGCGGCCAAGCTTGCCTACAACCAGTTGATCGGCTCACTCACAGCGGCCTTTTCCATGAGCCTGGGGCTGGTGCAGCGCGAGGGCGTCGATGTCGACAAGTTCATGGCCACCCTGCGCGAATCAGCGCTCTATGCGCCCACCTTCGACAAGAAGCTCGACAACATGGTGGGCCACTCCTTCGAGAAGGCCAATTTCCCGCTCAAGCACCTGCTCAAGGACATCCGGCTGTTCACACAGAGCGCGTGTGGTTGTGACATCGACACACACCTGCTGATCGGCTTGCAGCACGTCCTCGAGGAAGGCGTCTACGCCGGGCATGGCAATCACGATTATTCCTCGCTCTTCGAGAGCATCGTCCACGAGGACACGACCCGGCACTGATGCCGCTGACGTGGCTGTCCGGCGCGACTCAACAAGGGCCAGGGACGGTCTGAACGACTAGCCAATGCCTCTGGCTTACCGGCTTGTTCGCCATCAAGGCGCCGATTCGAAGGCGGGCTCATTGCCCGACGAGGATCGGCAACACAGAGGGCGGGCAAGCCGGTAAGCCCCGGAGGGCGGCTCGCCAGGCGCCCATCTGCGGCGTTGCAGAGCTTGCCAATGACGCGATGCCATTGGGCGGCGCGCTGCGCCTTGCATCTGGACGCCTGGCAAGCCGCAGAGGCTTTGGCTAGTCGTGCAGACCGTCCCTACAAGCGGGTACAATGCGCGGCTCCCATGTCGTCCACCGCGGGCGACCGGTGCCACCCATTCATCGCTGACAAACCGGATATCCCCATGACCCATCATGCCGTCAAGCCGCGCCGCGCCCTGCTGAGCGTCTCCGACAAGACCGGAATCCTGGGCCTGGCCCAGGGCCTCCACGCCGCCGGGGTGGAACTGCTGTCCACCGGCGGCACAGCCCGCCTGCTGCGCGAGAACGACGTGCCGGTGCGCGAGGTCAGCGATGTCACCGGTTTTCCCGAGATCATGGCCGGGCGGGTCAAGACCCTCAACCCGCTGATCCACGGCGGCATCCTGGGTCGTCGCGGCACCGATGACGAGGTGATGACCACCCACGGCATCACCCCGATCGACCTGGTCGTAGTCAACCTCTATCCGTTCGCCCGCACAGTGGCCGACCCGAACTGCGACCTGCCCACGGCGATCGAGAACATCGACATCGGCGGGCCGGCCATGGTCCGCGCGGCGGCCAAGAACCACAACGACGTGGCCATCGTGGTCAACCCGAACGACTACGAGATCGTACTCGAGGAGATCAACGCCGAAGGCGTCTCCATGGCCACCCGCCAGCGGCTGGCCGGGGCGGCATTCAGCCACACCGCCCAGTACGACGGCATGATCGCCGACTATCTGGGCCGCCAGTTCGACCAGAGCGAATTCGCCCCGACCTGGCACCTGCCCCTGAACAAGTCGATGGACCTGCGCTATGGCGAGAACCCGCACCAGAACGCGGCCTTCTACGTCGAGCCGGATGCCGCACCGGGCACGCTCGCCCGCGCGCGCGTCGTCCAAGGCAAGCCCCTATCGTTCAACAACCTCGCCGATGCCGATGCCGCGCTCGAGTGCGTCAAGCAGTTCGACCGCGCCGCCTGTGTGATCGTCAAGCACGCCAATCCCTGTGGCGTGGCCACCGGTGACGACATCACCACCGCCTACGATCGCGCCTTCGCCACTGACCCCACCTCGGCCTTCGGTGGCATCATCGCCTTCAACCGGCCGCTGGACGCCCACACGGCGCGCAGCATCGTCGAGCGACAGTTCGTCGAGGTGATCATCGCCCCCGAGATCGGTAGCGAGGCGGCCTCCGAATTGGCGGCCAAACCCAACGTCCGCGCGCTGGCGATCGACGACTGGTCGGTCAAGCCGGCCCCGGGGATGGACTTCAAACGCATCGGCGGTGGTCTGCTGGTGCAGGACTTCGACCACGGCGCGGTCGACGCAAGCGATCTCAAGATCGTCACCCAGCGCGCGCCGGACGAGGCCGAGATCCGTGATCTGCTGTTCGCCTGGCAGGTGGCCAAGTTCGTCAAGTCGAACGCCATCGTCTATGCCAGCGGTCAGCAGACCATCGGCGTGGGCGCCGGCCAGATGAGCCGGGTCTACTCGGCGCGCATCGCCGGGATCAAGGCGGCCGATGCCGGCCTGCCGGTGGAGGGCTCTGTGATGGCATCCGACGCCTTCTTCCCCTTCCGCGACGGCATCGACGCCGCGGCCGAGGCGGGCATCAAGGCGGTGATCCAGCCGGGCGGCTCGATGCGCGATCAGGAAGTGATCGACGCGGCCGACGAGCATGGCATCAGCATGGTGTTCACGGGCATGCGACACTTCCGCCACTGATTTCCGCCTGCACCCAACACGCGAAAAGCCCCTCAGTTGTGAACTGAGGGGCTTTTTTGTCGTGCCTCGATCCAGCGTGACGGCTCAGCCGAAGGGATCGAAATCGAAACGCTCATCGCGACGGCGGCGGTGGCGCTTGAAATCCAGCGCCAGCGACTTGAATACCGTGTGCTCATCCAGCGGTTCGCGCTCCCGCCGTTCCAGTTCCTCGCGGGCTCGGCCCAGCAGCTCACGCAACGCCTGGGTTTCGAGTCGTTCCAGATCAATCATGCATCTCAACCCGTGGCGTCGATCACCGAATGGAAATGATGCCCGCGCCGGACGAACCGCTGGGTGCGGACACTGGGGTCGTGGTAGTGCGAGCTGACCGCAAGGGTGTCGTCCACCTCCACCAATGTCAGTCCCCGCCCCGGGACCTGATCATAGGCGCCGCAATCGATCCAGAGCCGATTGCCGGCACGGACCGGCTGCTCGATGATGGTGTGACCGGCAATCACCCAATCGATGCCCCGAATGCTGCGGTCGAGCCGTCGGCCATCGAGCACCTCGGCGATCTGCGACCGACCCCAGAGGAGGGTATCCAGCTGCGGATCGCCCGCCGAGCTACCCCAGTAGCTGAGCTTCTTGACACGCTCGAGGCGGGCGATGTTCTGGTCCCAGTCACCCAAGGGGAGCTCGGCATGCACCACACCCACCGCGGCAGGACCGTTACCCACTTGGATCATCAGCGGCATCTGGCTGATCAGGTTCATCACCTCGGTGATCAGGTCGCCCCACTTGTCGTCGTTGAGGCGGTCGTAGGACTCTAGCAACCAACCCGACCCCATGGACTCGAGATCCCCGCGCTCGACGTCCGACAGGGTGCGCTCCACCAGGGCCGGTCTATGATTGGCCAGCACCCGCTCGTGGTTGCCGGCGACCGAGAAAAACCACGGCTCACCCAGCAGGCGCAACGTCCCCAGCGAATCCTCGCCATAATCGACCAGATCACCCACGGCGATGACGCGGTCGTTTTCGGCGGAAAAATCATGCTTCTCCAGGATCTTTTCCAGCAACGGACGAGTGCCGTGCAGATCGCCGACGATGAAATCGCGGCCGCGCGTGTTTTTCAGTAACTGTTTGAATAAGGTCATAGTGCAAAAACAACGCATGCACCCAGCGGAACGGTTTATCCGTGAGCATGTTCAATTCGATCGTTTCAGAGTCCTTTTCGCCATTGCAGTGCAGGATCTGACGGTTCGGCGAAAACGGTGCAGGCGGTGGCCAGCCTGACAGATGTTCGATATGTTCGCTAAAAAATAGCGTCAGGTCAATATGTTGGCCACACCGACCGACGGGGTTTTTCCGGCGGGCCGGACAACAAATCGCCTAATACCCCCATCGGATAAACCATCCCCAGAATCACTGCGTTATTCGGCCAGCTGGCGTATGCTCCCTTGCGGAAGGAATATTGCCGAAGAAAGAAAAATCAACTCATGGAGGAAAAGCCAAAATGTCATTCCTGTTCCTACTACGCCGGTCCTGGTTGCCGTTTGCCGCTGCACTGTTGATCACTGCTGGTCCGTCCGCGGCGGCCAATGACGCGGCCATCGAGGCCGTGGGTGGCAACACGCTGGCTAGGGAGCACCTGGTGCTGCAAATCACCGAGAGCGACCTGCAGCGCCACAACCTGGTCCTCAATGTGGCCAACAACGTGCTCAAGGCCCGTGGCGGCCCGGATCAGATCGACGTGGAAGTCGTTGCTTTCGGCCCCGGTATCAGCATGCTGTTCGCCAACAACACCCACGCCAAACGCATCCAGTCGCTGGCCGATCAGGGCGTACGATTCTCGGCCTGCAAGAACTCCATCGCCGGGGCCACCCGCAAGCTGGGCGAAGCCCCCGAGATGAACCCGGCCGCTCAGCCGGTCGAGGCCGGCATTGCCCGCATCCTCGATGTGGTGGACGCCGGTTACGTGCTGGTTCGCCCGTAACCGGATTCGGGCGGCGGCCTTGCCATCAGCCACCCGCCCAATATCCGCCCAACCCCCTGTCAGCACCTGACGGGGGTTTTTTTCGTTCATCTCGCCTGAAACCAAACCCGTGCCGACAACACTCCGTGAATAGGCAAGCGCCGGCGCGGGCGCGTATGATCTGGAACCAACCATACGCCTCTTTCACAGGTTGTCTCTCGTGTCCGATCTCGATGAAATCACGCCCGACCAGGATCTTTTCGACACGCTGAATTCAGCGGTCACTCTGGATGACGCACAGCGCGAACAGTTGCTGCTAGCCCTGCGCTGCAGCCCCTTCATTCAGCAGAGCGTCGCGGCCGAACCCGATATCCTCGCTTACGTCATCGACGGTCTGAAGGATGATTTTCTGGGCGATGGCCTGGAAGCACGCCTTTGTGCCCTGAGTGGCGACCGGGATCGTCGCTGGTCCTTGGATGCCACCGACTTCGGCCGGGAGCTACGGCGCTATCGGCGGCGGGAGATCATCCTGATCGGCTGGCGAGATCTGGTTGGCATCGACACGACCGACTCCACCTTGCGGGCCCTTTCGGCACTGGCGGATTTCTGCGTTGCCGAGGCGATGGCTTACCACGAGCATCACCTACAGGCACGATTCGGCCGGCCGATCGGCAGCAACGGCGATCCCGTCGGGCTGGTGGTTATCGGGATGGGCAAGCTCGGTGGTCAGGAACTCAACTATTCCTCCGATATCGATCTGATCTTCGCCTATGCCGAGGAGGGCGAAACGGACGGCCGCAAGACAATCAGCAATGCGGAGTACTTCATCCGCCTGGGTCAGCGCCTTATCCGGTCGCTCGACGAGGTAACGGGATACGGCTTCGTCTTTCGGGTGGACATGCGCCTGCGTCCCAATGGTGACGAAGGGCCGCTGGCGATGAGCTTTGACGGGTTGGAGATCTATTACGCCACGCAGGGCCGCGAATGGGAGCGGTATGCCTGGATCAAAGCGCGCGTAATCGCGGGCGATTTTGCCGCCGGCAGTGAGTTGATGGATACGCTGCGGCCGTTTGTCTTCCGCCGCTATCTCGACTTTGGCGCGTTCAGCCAGTTGCGCGAAATCAAGCGGATGATTGAACGGGAAATGACCGGTGCGGCGATGAAGAACAACATCAAGCTGGGCCCCGGCGGCATCCGCGAGATCGAGTTCATCGGCCAGCTGTTCCAGCTTCTGCGCGGCGGGCGCGAGCCGTCGTTGCAGGATCGCCGCCTGATTCCCGTGTTGCACACCCTCGACGAGATGAGCGAGCTGGAGACCGACACCGTGGCTGATCTGATTAGTGGCTACGACTTCCTGCGACGTACCGAAAACCGCCTGCAGATGCTCTACGACCAACAGACGCAGACGTTGCCGGACAACAAGTTCGACCAACTCCGCCTGGCCGTGGCCATGGGTTTCGACGACTGGGGACACTTCCTGCTCAGGCTGGATCAACATCGCGATCGAGTCCACGGCCATTTCTCCGAAGTGCTTCGATTGCCGGATGACGAGGATCAGAGCGAGGATCCGCTCGAGCGTGTCTGGACTGGGGCCGGTGACCTGGACAGGCGCATCGACACGCTGCGGCAAGTGGGATTCGAGCAGCCGGAAAAGATCGAAAAACACCTGACCCAGTGGCGCGAGACGCAGGGAACCACGATTAGCGGCACCGTCGCCCAAAGGCTCGACCAGTTGATGCCCGACCTGTTGCGCGATATCAGCGAATACCATCACCAGGTCAACGCGCTCTCGAGGATGCTGGGGATGCTGGCCGCGATCCTGCGACGCAGCGTCTACGTGGCCCTCTTGATCGAACAGCCCCAGGCGCGTCGCCAGCTGGTCCGTTTGCTGCACGGCAGTCCGTGGATCGCCGAGTTGCTCACCCAACACCCCATCCTGCTCGACGAGCTGATCGACCCCGAGACCCTCTACGCCCCGCCGAACAAGCAAGATTTGGCCAACGAACTGGGCGAACTGCTGGCCAAGTGCCCCGACGACGAGGAACGCAGCCTGGACGAGTTGCGGCGCTTCAAGCAGCTAGCCACGCTGCGTGTGGCCGCAGCCGACGTGGTCGGGGCCCTCCCCGTCATGCGGGTCTCCGATCAGCTCACCTGGATCGCGGAGGTCATCCTCGAAGCGGTCTACGGCAGGGCGTTGGCCCAAGTCGTCTCCCGTCACGGTCAGCCACGAGCCACTGACGAGCAAGGCAACGCCTTTACCCCGGGGCTGGCCATCATCGGTTACGGCAAACTCGGTGGCATCGAGTTGGGCTACGGCTCCGATCTCGATGTGGTGTTCCTGCACGATTCCACCGACCGGCAGGCCATGACCGATGGGCGCAAGCCCATCGATAACAGCCTGTTCTTTGCGCGCTTGGCGCAGAAGATCATCCACACGCTGAGCATCCGCACGCCGGCAGGTGTGCTCTATGAGGTCGACACGCGCTTGCGGCCCGATGGCGTGGGCGGCCTGCTGGTCTCCTCGATCAAGGCATTTTCGCACTACCAGGCGGAAAATGCCTGGGTCTGGGAAGTCCAGGCGATGTGCCGAGCCCGTTTCGTCGCCGGCATGCCCGCGGTGGGCGAGGCCTTCGCCGCGATCCGGCTAGAAACCCTGACGCAGCCTCGAGACGAGGCCAACCTGCGCGAGTCGGTCGTGGGGATGCGCCGCAAGATGCGTCAAAACCAAGAAGTCTCACCCTCCGGGTATTTCCATCTCAAGCGCGACGTCGGCGGCATCACCGACATCGAATTCCTGGTGCAGTACTTGTTGCTGCGCCATGCCCAGGCGCACCCGGACATCCTGCGATTCACCGACAATATCCGGCAACTCGAATCATTGCTGCAAGCCGGAGTGATCGACGAACAGACCTGCAATGGCCTTACCCACGCCTACCGTAGTCTGCGGGACGCGGGCCATCGGCAAGCGCTCAAGGGCAGCCGTTCCATCGTCAGGGCCGCCACCTATGGCCAGCAGCGCGATGCGGTTATCCAGCAATGGCAGGCCATCCTGGACTGTGCGCCGCCCGGGACAGAGGATAAGGCCGCCGGCTGACACCGGGCGGGTTGGCCTTCAGTGTCCGGGCGCGCCGTAATCCAGCTCCAGGATCACGGGGGCGTGATCCGAGGGCCTCTCCCAGCCACGTGGCTCGGCATCGATACGACAGGCGCGCACCTTATCGCGCACCGCCTCACTGATCAGGATCAGATCGATCCGCAATCCGCGGTTGCGACGGAAGTTGGCCTGACGGTAGTCCCACCAGGAGAAGGCCTTTTCGGGCTGATCGAACAGGCGGAAGGCATCGACTAGACCGGTCTCCAGCAGACGATCGAGTGCATCGCGCTCCGGCGTGCTGCACAGGATCCGTTCCCGCCAAGCCTCTGGATCGTGCACATCACGGTCATCCGGGGCGATGTTGAAGTCACCGACCACCACCCGTTGGGCGTATCGACCCGCCTCCTCGGCCAGCCAGCGTGCCAGTGCCTGCAACCAATCGAGCTTGTAGCGAAATTTCTCCGAACCCACCGACTCGCCATTGACGACATAGAGGTTGATCACGCGCAGGTCACCGAAGGTCGCGGCGATCACGCGGCGCTGCGAGTCCTCGAACCCCGGAATGGCCGTGACCACGTCGGTGGGCGCCGGCCAATGAGCCGGGTAGATCCAGGCCACCCCGTTATAGGTTTTCTGCCCGTTGGACAACACCCGGTAGCCCGCGGCCTCGAAGGCCTCTCGACCGATGGCCTCGTCGATCTGCTTGAGTTCCTGCAGGCCCAGCAGGGTGGCGGGCTGCTCGGCCAGCCAGTCGAGCACCTGGGTCTGGCGCACCTTGAGGGAGTTGACGTTCCAACTGGCGATATTCATGGAAGAAATCCTGCACGTGTCCTAAGGGCGCTATTCTGGCAAAAAAGGACGGGAAGGGGGCGGCATCGGGAGGAGGAAGTCGTGGAAGCGTCGCTCCCCGGGGAGGCCAGCACACGCCGCTTCCCCTTGCCGAGGGTCGGATGGCGGTTTTACAGCGGTGCCCTGGTGGTCTGAACGATCAACCAGATCAGGAACATCACGAATCCTCCGGCCAGGCTGAGCGTCGCGCGCGCCCGCTTGCGGCGCAACAGGTCGTGCTGGCTCAGGCCGGAGACGATGAAGGGCTCACCATTGGCCGGACGGCGCATCAGGTTGACGACGTTGGCCGAAGCCAATCGCCCGGCGTCCGCGTCGCGCACCTCCTTTTCCGCTTGGGCCCGGGCCAGCCGCATGGCCCACTGCCACTCGCGCTCGGAGATATCGCCGTCACCGTCGAGGTCGAAACGGGCTCGGTCTTCGTCCCGTGTCTTCCACTGTTGAAGCAGATCCCGACGCCGATGCTCGATAGCCTCGGTGATGGACGCCACTTGGCCATGGCCCCGTGTTTCCAGCCAGCCCAGGACGTAGAGAGGCCGCTCGGGCAACAATAGGCGCTGGGTATAACGGTATTGGTCGTCGCCGAATCCCTGGAACGCACCGCCACCATTCCCCTGCGGCGATCCCCGGGCTTTCCAACGCCTTGTTTCGTGCTCGACCACCCGCGCGTGATCCGGGTCGACGAACGCTTCGCCCGTGCCGTCATCGACCAGAAACAACTGGTCACTGCGATGCCTTTCTTTGGTCACCCACCGCCGGTTATTGCCGTTCGATTCGCGGCGCTCGATCAGGATGTCAAACCAGAGGCAGGGGGTGAAGGTCAGCGGTGAACGCAACGGTTCGCCGTTGAGGGGTCGACCGGTGCCCTCGATTTCGTTGAAACCCTGGGCCGCGGATCGAAGACGGGCGGTGGGGGTATGGGCAACGATGCGTGCCCGGATCAGATAACGAAAGCCAAGAAAGATCAGCAGCAACGTCAGCCCGGCCGACCCCGCCCAGATCAGGAGGAAAAACCCGGGGTCGAGTCCGATCAGCCAGTCGCGGAAACCGTCGAGCACGGGAGCGTGAGAATCGCTGCGATCAGTCGAACAGTGCCTTGACGTCGACGTCCTGGGTGGTCTTGTGATCGAACTCCAGCAGCCGGAAGGCACGGTAGGAGAACAGTTGCGCCACCATCACGTCCGGGAACTGCTCGATGCGGATGTTGTAGGTGTTGACGGCGGCGTTGTAGAACTCGCGCCGATCGGCGATCTCGTTTTCCAGGCCGGTGATGCGCTGCTGCAGGTGCTGGAACGTCTCGTTGGCCTTGAGCTCCGGGTAGGCCTCGGCCACCGCGAACAAATTGCCCAAACCGAGACGAAGGCTCTGCTCGGCCCCGCCCAGAGCGGCCACGTCACCGCTCTGCTGGGCCTGGTTTACCGCCGCTCGTGCCTCCATGACCCGTTCGAGCGTGTCACGCTCGTAATGCATGTAGCGCCGCGCGGTTTCTACCAGCTTGGGAAGTTCGTCGTGACGCTGACGGAGCAGGACGTCGATATTCGACCACGCCTGTGAGACGTTGTGCTTGAGCCGCACCAGGCCGTTGTAGACGATGATCCCCCAGATAAGGACCAACACCAGCAGGAAAATGATGATCGACAGTGCGATACCCATGATGGAATCCGCCTCCATGCCTCCCCACCGGGGAGTCGGTTAAGCCGTGCCGGCGCCGAGGGCCGGTTCAGACATCGATGTTGGTGGCCGAGAGGGCAAACTTCTCGATAAAGTCGCGACGGGGTTCGACCAGGTCCCCCATCAACACAGTAAACACCGAATCCGCGGCCACTGCATCCTCGATCCGCACCTGAAGCAACCGGCGCGTGTCGGGGTTCATGGTGGTTTCCCAGAGCTGGTCCGGGTTCATTTCACCCAGACCCTTGTAGCGCTGGACGGCCAGGCCACGGCGGCCCTCGGCCATCAACCAGTCGATCGCCTGCTCGAAGCGTTCGATGGGTTGACGACGCTCGCCACGAACGACTTCGGCCTCTTCGGTAATCAGCCCTTCAAGACGATCGCCCAAATCCCCGAGCGTGCGGTACTCGCTGCCACGGAAAAACGCCGCCGGGATGGTGGTTTCATGTGAAACACCGTGTTGGCTGCGCTCGATCTTGAACACATGCCCTTGCTCCCCCTCTGCCATGGAGACCCGGTAACTCACCCCGGCATCGGCAATGGCGTTGAGCATGGCATTGAAGTGGCCCAGCCAGCCGGCCAGCAGGGATTCATCATCCATCATCGCCGGGTCAAACCGACCCACTTGCATCAGTGCCTTCAGGGCGTTGATGTCGAAGCGATTCGCCATTCGTTCAACCATGGCCTGCGCGCTCAAGTATTCCCGCGACAGCGACTCCAGCCCCGGCCCGGTGATCGGCGGCACACCCTCGCCCAACTCAAGGCGGGCCCCGTCCACCGCCTGCTGCAACAGGTACTGGTTCAGCGCCAGATCGTCCTTAAGATATTGCTCCTGCTTGCCCTTCTTGACCTTGTACAGCGGCGGCTGGGCGATGTAGATGTGACCACGCTCGACCAGCTCGCCCATCTGCCGATAGAAGAACGTCAGCAGCAGGGTGCGGATATGACTGCCGTCGACATCCGCGTCGGTCATGATGATGATGTGGTGATAGCGCAGCTTGTCGGGATTGAAGTCCTCGCGCCCGATACCGCAGCCCAGGGCGGTGATCAGCGTGCCCACCTCGACCGAGGAGAGCATCTTGTCGAACCGAGCCTTTTCCACGTTGAGGATCTTGCCCTTCAGCGGCAGGATCGCCTGCGTGCGACGGTCTCGGCCCTGCTTGGCCGAACCGCCGGCTGAGTCACCCTCCACCAGATACAGTTCCGACAGGGCGGGATCCTTTTCCTGACAGTCGGCCAGCTTGCCGGGCAGCCCGGCAATATCCAGAGCGCCCTTGCGACGCGTCATGTCGCGGGCGCGACGAGCCGCCTCGCGGGCACGGGCCGCTTCGATGATCTTGTTGGTTATCGCCTGCGCTTCGCTGGGATTCTCGTCGAGGAACTCGGCCAGGTGCAGCGAGGTCATCGCCTCGACCGCCGTCTTGACCTCGGAGGAAACCAGCTTTTCCTTGGTCTGCGAGGAGAACTTCGGATCCGGCACCTTGACCGAGATCACCGCCACCAGGCCCTCGCGCCAATCCTCGCCGGTGGTGTTGACCTTGGCCTTCTTCAGGATGCCGTTGCGATCCATGTAGTCGTTGAGTGTCCGGGTCAGCGCGGTGCGAAAGCCGGTCAGGTGCGTGCCGCCATCCCGCTGCGGGATGTTGTTCGTGTAGCAGAACAGGTTTTCCTGGTAGGCATCGTTCCACTGCAGGGCCAACTCGATGCCGACCTCGGCATGCTCCCCGGTGAAATAGATCACGTTCTTGTGGATCGGGGTCTTGTCCTTGTTCAGGTGCTCGACGAACGCCCGAATACCGCCTTCGTAGTAGAACGTGTCCTCACGCCCGGTCTGTTCCTCGGTCAGCGAGATATTGACGCCCGAGTTGAGGAACGACAGCTCACGCAGGCGCTTGGCCAGGATGTCGTAGTGGAAGGTGACGTCGGTAAAGATGGTCTGGCTAGGCAGAAAGCGGATCTGGGTGCCGCTGCGCTCGGTCGGGCCGGCATCCTTGAGCGGGTACTGCGGCTCGCCGAGCTGATATTCCTGCACCCAACGACGTCCCTGGCGCCAGATGGTCAAGTCCAGCCGTTCGGAGAGGGCGTTGACCACGGAAATGCCCACCCCGTGCAGACCGCCGGAAACCTTGTAGCTGTTCTGGTCGAACTTACCACCGGCGTGCAGCACGGTCATGATGACTTCGGCAGCGGAACGGCCTTCTTCCTCGTGCAGGTCGGTGGGGATACCGCGCCCGTCGTCGGTGACCGAGACCGAGCCGTCGTCATGCAGCACCACCTCAATGCGCGAACAGTGACCCGCCAACGATTCGTCGACCGCGTTGTCGACGACCTCGAACACCATGTGGTGCAGGCCGGTACCGTCGTCGGTGTCACCAATGTACATCCCGGGGCGCTTGCGCACCGCGTCGAGCCCCTTGAGGACCTTGATGCTGCTGGAATCGTAAATGTTGTCGGCGCTCATTTCAGTCGTGTCCATTGCGGTTGGGCCGGCCGTCTGCCTGCCGGGAACGGGGCCGGCCGGCTCTGGCCGGCCCCGTCACCATGGGCAAGCGCCGGTTCGGCGAACGCTCATGGCTTTAAAAAGCTGTTTCAAACCTTGTGATCATACCATTTTCCGCACCACCCCGTCGGCCACGGCAAACCGCGCTTCGATGTCGCCATCGGCATCGATCGCCGTCGGTGAAATCACGCTGACGAATGCCTGATGGCCGCTGTGGGCCAGAAAATCCAGTACCCGACGGCGATTGTCTCGATCGAGTTCGGAGGCGAGGTCGTCGAACAACACCACCGCGGGCTCGTGGCGAACGGCCTGCCACAAGTCGAGCACCGCCACGTGCAGTAGGACCACCAGCATCTTGATCTGTCCGCGGGACGCCACCTGACGGGCTTCATGCTCGTCGATGCCGATCTTGAGGTCCGCCCGGTGCGGGCCGAACAAGGTCGACTGCATTTCCAGCTCGCGTTGCCCACCCTGCTCGATGGCCTGGGCAAGATCCACGTCCTGGCGGTAGCCGGGCAGGTAACGCAACGTCAGGCGGGACTCGGGGAGGATGCGGGGTGCCAAGTGCTCGATGCGTCGCTTGAGCTCCTCGAGCATCTGCCGCCGAGCGGACTCCAGGCGGGTGGCAGTCTGTATATAGAGGTCGTCCCAGGCCTTCTCGCGGCGGCCGCGGCGCAACAGGGCGTTGCGTTGTCGCAATGCACGCTGGAAATCGCGGTGGCATTCGTGGAATGCGGGTAGGGCGTAGAAACCGATCCTGTCGAGGAAACGACGCCGATGATCCGGGGACCCCAGGATCAGATCGTCCGATTGCGGGTGCAAAGCGAGGACCGGCAGCAAGCGGGCCAGTTCGCTCAAGCGAGCTACGTTCTCCTGATCGATGCGCAAGGTCAGTGTCTTGCGGTCGCGGAACAACGCCAGCTGGTGATCGCGCTCCGATAGTCCCTCGCGCAGCCCCGCCCTCACCAGAAAACTGTCAGCGCCGTGGCGGATGAGATCGCCGGGATTGTTGCCGCGAAATGACCGTCCCAGGCTCAGCGTGTGGATGGCCTCGAGCAGGCTGGTCTTGCCCGCCCCGTTGGCACCGCTGATCAGGTTGATACCCGGTGCCGGTTCCAGTCTGGCGGACTCAATGTTGCGAAACCGCTCGACCTGCAGTTGTGTCAGCCGGGTCACGGGGTCGACTTATATCTTCATCGGCATCAGGACGTAGCGGGTACTGATCTGCTCGTGGGTGGTTGGCTGGATCAGGGCGCTGGATTCGGGCGTCTCGAACAGCATCTGGATCTGTTCATCCTCGACATTGTTGAGGATGGCCAGCATGTAGCTGATATTGAACGCTATTTTCAGATCGTCGCCCTGGTAGTCCACCGGAATCTCTTCTCGGGACGATTCTTGGTCGCTGTTGATGGCTTCGATGGCCACTTTGTCGGATTGCAGGTGGTAGTGGGCACCGGCAAAACGATCGGTATTTAGCACGGAGGCCCGCTGCAGCACTTGCTTGAGCGCGTCGCGATCGACGATGACTTCCTTGCTGTTTTGCTTGGGGATGACGCGTTCGTAGTCGGGAAAGCGTCCATCGATTAGCTTGCTGACCATGCGCTGAGCCGGCAACTTGAGTTCGATCTGCTGATTGCTTACAAGCAGTTCCACTTCCGTCTGGTCGTCGCGGTCGAGGGCTCGCAGCAATTCCATGACCATTTTCCGCGGCACGATGATGCGCAGGGTGTCGTCAACTGCCTGTTGGCTCTCGGTTTCTGCCAGGGCCAGACGGTGACCATCGGTGGCCACGCAACGGATGCGTTCGGGACCAACTTCGAACAGCAGGCCGTTGAGGAAGAATCGAACGTCCTGTTGCGCCATGGAGAATTGTGTTTTTTCCAGCAGGGCCCGTAGCCGGTTTTGCGGCAGAACGAGGCGATGCTCTTCGGCGGTTGATTCCATCCGGGGAAATTCGTCTGCCGACAGGCAGGAGAGACGAAAAACGCTCTGACCTGAGTTGAGCACCACGAAACCGTTTTCCTGATGCAGCTCGATGTCGGCATCAGCTGGGATGGCACGGACGATATCGTGGAGCTTGCGGGCATTGACCGTGGTGAGGCCTGTCTGTCGGGTCTGTGCGATCCCTTCGCTTTCCAACTGGATCTCGAGATCGGTGGCCGTGACCTTGAGTCCCTGCGAATGGGCTTCGAGTAGCAGGTTGCCGAGGATCGGCATGGTCTGTCGTTTTTCCACGCCACCGATGACTCGGTTGATGGCGTCGAGCAGGTCCTGTCGAGTGGCGGTCAGTTGCATGACATGCGTTTCCTCTTATCAGTAACAGATGTTTTAGTTCTGTTGATGATGATGAATGTGAAGGGCCGGGAATTGCGGGGATAAGTGCTTTTCCCATTTCTAATACAATGGTTTGGGTTGCTTAACACTTGGGCTTCCTGCCTTGGGACGCCCTGTGAATGATTTGGGACGCTTTGTGGAAAACTCTCTTTGCTCCGATCTGTCCACAGTTTCCCCAGCGTCTTTCCTGCCGTTGTGCGTTGCTTGTCCCCATGTGGAAAGGCATGTCTAGACATTGAGGGTGTGTCGCAGCAGGTTGTAATCATCGCTGATCTTGGTGTCACTCTCTCGCAGCTCGGTGATCTTGCGGACGGCGTGCAGCACCGTGGTGTGATCGCGGCCGCCAAACGACTCTCCGATCTCGGGCAGCGAGTGGCTGGTCAGCTCCTTGGCCAGGGCCATGGCGATCTGTCGGGGTCGGGCGATCGAGCGGGTGCGCCGTGAGCCGGTGAGATCCTGGATCTTGACGTTGTAATACTTGGCGACGGTGCGCTGGATGTTGTCGAGGGTGATCATCTTGGCGTGCGCCGAGATCATGTCCTTGAGCGCATCCTTAGTCGACTCGATGGTGATGGGTCGCTTGGAGAACTGCGTGGTGACGATCACGCGTCGCAAGGCGCCCTCGAGTTCACGAATGTTGGCCTGGATGCGCCGGGCGATGAAGAACGCCACGTCCGAATCCAGGTCGACCCCGGATTGTTCCGCCTTGCTGTGCAGGATGGCGACGCGGGTTTCCATGTCCGGTGGTTCGACCGCCACGGTCAGACCCCAGCCGAAACGCGACTTGAGCCGTTCCTCCAGCCCCTCGATTTCCTTTGGGTAGCGATCGCAGGTCATCACTATCTGCTTGCCCTGCTCGATCAGCGCGTTGAAGGTGTGGAAGAACTCTTCCTGGCTGCGCGGCTTGGTAGCGAAGAACTGGATGTCGTCGATCAGCAACGCGTCGATGCCGCGATAGAAGTTCTTGAATTGCTCGGTGTTGTTGTTGCGGATCGCGGTGATCATTTCCTGCACGTAACGTTCGCTGTGCAGGTAGATCACGCGTCGGTCAGACTGCTGGTCAATGATCTGGTTGCCCACTGCGTGCATCAGGTGGGTCTTGCCCAGGCCGACGCCGCCGTAGATCAGCAACGGGTTGTAGCTGGCACCGGCATTGGCTGCGACCTGCTGGGATGCCGCGCAGGCGAGCTGGTTGGACTTGCCCTGGACGAAGGTCGTGAAGGTGAATCCACGGTTGAGATTGTGCGAAAAGCCGTCGTTGTCGCCGGGCTCAACCGGGTCTTCCTCCGGCAGTGGCGTGGGCGGGGGACGGTTGGAGACGGTGGCCGGTCGTGTCGGTGCCTCGGGTCGCGGCGTGCGCGACGCCGGCTTGGGGCTGGGCTTTGCGCGGCTCGCCTCGCCGATGCGCAGGGCGACATCGAGATCGGGGTGACCCGAGATCTCGCGTGCATGGACGCGGATACGTTCGAGCAACTTTTGTTCGATCCAGTCCACCGCAAACCGGTTGGGGGCCCAAAGCAGCCATTGGCTGTCGCTGGCCTGTTCGGCCTGCAATGGGAATATCCACATGGTCAGCTGGTCGTTCGGCAGCTCCTGGGCCAGGCGATCAATGCATTGTTGCCACATCGGAAAGTGCTGCATGACGACGTGTTTCCCCTCCCGGCTTCGGGTCTGCTCGACAAACCCGGGATCATAACATCCAGCCGACTTCGCCGACATCTTATCCACAACTTTGCAGCTGGTCGTCGCCGTCGCCGTCTGACAGGGAAAAGAATGTCCAAAGGCCGTCATGGCGGGTTATCCCTCCTCGGGGAGCCTGTCCGGCTCGGAGTAAGCACAACAAACGCCCTCTCGCTATTGGTTTCCGTCCAACCGCAGATCCGTCGAGGGGCGTACCCATCGGGAAAAGCGACGCTGTGCTTGACAGAGAGGGTGTTTCTGGCACAGTATTCGGCCCCTTTTTCAAGCGGATACGGTCGATGGAGATAACCCACTGCCGGGTCGGCTTGGCCGGTCAAACCGCAAATCAATCCCAATAGAACGGTATTTCGTCATGAAAAGAACATTTCAGCCGAGCAACCTGCGCCGCAAGCGCACCCATGGTTTCCGTGCCCGCATGAAGACCCGCGGTGGCCGCGCCATCATCAATGCGCGCCGCGCCAAGGGCCGCAAGCGCCTGTCAGCCTGAGGCAATGTCCTCGGCTATGCGGCCCATGGACGTGGAGTCCCGCACGCAAACCCCGCATGACGGGAGTGAGCAGGTGTCGGTCGTGGCCGGCGCGTATCGGTTTCCCCGTTCGGCCCGGTTACTGGCCGGGTCCAATTACCAGCGCGTCATGCGTGAAGGCAAACGCGTCCACACCGCCAACCTGATGCTGGCCGTCAAGGCCAATCCGGGTGGCGAAGCGCGGCTGGGACTGGCCGTCAGCCGCAAGCGCGTGCGGCTTGCTCACGAGCGCAACCGGATCAAACGGCTGGCTCGCGAACACTTTCGCTTGTCGCGTGCTCAAATGCCCGGCATGGATGTTGTCGTGCTGGCCAAGTCCGGGGCCGATGCCCTGCCCGTGGCGGATCTGCATCGGCAGATGCGCCAGGCCTTGAACAAGGCGGGTCGCAAATGCGCGCCATCCTGATTTTCCTGGTCAAGGGCTATCGCCTGCTGATCAGTCCGTTGCTGCCCCCTTCCTGCCGTTTTTATCCGACTTGCTCGGAATACGCCATCGAGGCACTCGGTCGGCACGGGGCATTCAAGGGCGGCTGGCTGACCTTGCGTCGCCTGTCCCGCTGCCATCCCTTTTGCAAGGGTGGGGTCGACCCCGTGCCTGGTGATGCGCCGGCCGGGGCCGACTGCTGCCCGACGCATCGCGCCACAGAGCCCCCCGATTCCTGCACCGGGGCCCCTGCCGTTCAATCGCGAGACTGAAAGATTCCCATGGAACAACGTCGCCTGATTCTGATCATCGCCCTGGGGTTTGTCCTGATCCTCCTCTGGCAGGCCTGGCTGGAGGACACCCAGCAGCCGACCGTCAACAACGCATCGCCGACTTCGCAGCAGGAGAGCGCGGGCCAGGAGGCGACTCCGGATGATCTGCCGGCGCGAGGCGGGCCCGAGATGGGAGG